>CAXMLP010000108.1:0-1703 GCA_964194225.1 uncultured bacterium
GCCGAATTCCAGGATTCGCGCGGCCCGGGGACGGCGAGCCGGCGCGGTCAGCGCCAGGGTCTGGGCGGTCAGCATGGCAACCCGATGCCGACGGGAGTGGTCCGTGTGGGCATGGGTCACCACAGCCAGGTCACGAGCCACCTCCGGGTCGAACCAGATGGCATGCTCGGGGAGAGCAACGCCACGATCCCAGGTGATGTCCAGGCTCAAAGCTTCAGGGAAGCGAGCTCAACCCGGTCATGCATCGCAAAGAGATGAGGGGGCACCGACACGCCCACCATCGCATAGGCCTGCGGCGGAATGCCGATATCGACGACCCACACGGCGCCGGCCGTCGCCGGGCCGTTCGCCAGCAGGAGCCCTGCCTTGGGCAGCCCGAGCGTGACGGTCACCGCCGCCTGGACCGCCTCGCCCAGCGCTCGACCATCGTCGGCGTCGAGGCCGGAGGGAATGTCCACCGCGATGACGCTCCGCCCGGCGCTGTTCACCGCCCGGATCCAATCGGCGCCGAGCCCCGCCGGCGGCCCGGACAGGCCTGTCCCGAAAATGGCATCCAGAACCAACTGGGCGCCTTCAATCGCCGGCTCCGAGTCGATCTGCACCCCGGCCGCCTCCAATGCCTCGGCCTCCAGTCTGGCCGGCTCGCGAAGGCGCTGGCGGTCGGTGACGCAAACGGAGTGAAGGCGTCCCCACCGGTGAAGGTGGCGAGCCGCGGCGAGCCCATCGCCGCCGTTGTTACCGGTTCCGCAGAGGACGGCCGTCCGACCCCGGCAGTGGCGCGCGATCTGCCACCCGGCAGCCTCCATCAACCAGGCCAGGGGAACAGCGAAGACCTCCGCGGCGAGGCGATCCACCTCGGCAACCTGATTTCGGGTCAGTGCCGGAACCCGGCCGGAGGTTGGGCCCATGCATGGTTTCCTCTGCTGCGGGAAGGATTGGAAGGGAACCTATGTACGCGGTTGACAATCTGAGATTGCCACCTAGAATGGCTATTAAAGGGGGTGTGTGACTGTAACAATGCTTGAAGATGCTTGTGTAGAGATTGACGTCCTGACCGAGAAGGATCGCCAGGACCGCGTCGTGAAGTATGCCCGGCGCAATCGAATGCGGTACATCGACCAGCTTCTGAACGAGCTCGAGATGTTGAATCTCGCGGACCAGGTGAGGATGCCCGAGAGGCTCAGTGCCGCCGTGGATACCCTGCTCGTGGAGACCAGGACCAGGAACCCCAAGGGTCAGCGAGCCCTGGCGACTGTCCCCGCCGCAATGGATGTCCTGTATGACATCCAGGACAGCCTGATGTACAACCAGATCGAGGACGAATAACCCAAACCTCCCCTCGTCTGAAACAGATAGTTTGGTCCGACATGGTTCCAGGTTGGGCCAATTTCATTTCAGGCGGCTGGCAAGGCGCAGCGGTCGACCCATTTCGATAGGGCAGCAGCCCTAGTGGACTAGTGGACGGGTTCGCTGCGCTTGGAGACATGCCCGTGCTCCTTGAGGAACTGCCTCACCATGAGAAGGGCGGCGATGCCCTCTCCCACCGCTGAGCCCAGCTGCTTGGTCGAGCCCTGGCGGACGTCGCCGGCGGCGAAAATACCCGGCACCGAGGTCTGAAACCGGCCGTCGGTAACAATGAATCCCCAGCTGTCGAGTTCGATCGAACCCTTGAGAAACCCGGTGTTGGGGTCGAGCCCGATGAA
>CAXMLP010000109.1:0-5760 GCA_964194225.1 uncultured bacterium
GTCGAACAGCTCGGGGTCGAGCTCCGGCCGGCGGCCCTTCGCGTCGGCCATGGCCACCTCGATGTGGCCGCGGTCGGTCGCCGAGACCGGCTCGCCGGCCACCAGGTAGGTCCGGTAGACGCGGAGGCAGGCGATGTACTCGCTGAGCACGTGCCAGAGGTCATGACGCGTGAAGTCGCGGTAGTCGCGGTTGCGCTCGCAGACGCGCACGAAGCCATCGGTCAAACGCCGCAGGTCGCTGGCCAGCAGGTCCTGCAGGACGAGCTTCTTGCGCACGTAGGCGATCTCCCCGAAGTCCTCCGTGACACCCGTGAAGTCCTGGTAGAACCGCGTCATCGACTCCTCGGCGGCGCAATTGACGTAGAGCTGAGTGAGGCCATTCAGGAACTCGTAACCCGTGGTGCCGGCAACCGGCCAGTCAGCCGGCAACTGCTCGCCGGGTGCGAGGATCTTCTCGACCACGACCCAGCTCCAGGGGGCGGCCTCCCTCACCCGCCGGCAGTACTGGGCGGGGTCCCGCAGCCCATCGGGATGGTCGATCCTGACCCCGTCGAGCACGCCCACCGCCAGCCAGCGCAGGATCATCCCGTGCGTCTCCAGGAAGACCGCCTCATCCTCCATCCGCAGCGCGGCCAGGCTGTTGACATCGAAGAAGCGGCGGTAATCGAGCTCCCGGACGGCGGTCCGCCAGGAGGCGAGCCGGAAGTGCTGGCGCTCCAATAGGACATGGAGCGCCTCGGCGTCGGTGTTGAGGCGCTGGACGGCCTGTTCGGAATCCCCGATGGCGACGGTCTCGGGGTCGATCGGCAGCGCGTGCTCGAAATAGCGCAGCACCAGGCCCGCCTCCTCCGCCTCGACCCTGAGCTCGCCGCGGGCGAGGACCCGGCCGTAGTGATCGCCGAGGATCGGCACCAGAACCTTGTCGCGCAGCTTGGCTTCGGGTGAGTCCCAGTCGACGTCGAAGTGGTCGGCGTACCGGCTGCGCCGGCCGTGTTTTAGGACATCCCACCACCACGTGTTCTCACGGCTCGCGATGGACATGTGGTTTGGGACGACGTCGAGCACCTGGGCGAGGCCATGGTTGCGCACCGTGCTGGAGAACTCAGCGTGCGCGGCCGCGCCGCCCAGCTCGCTGTTGACGCGCGCGTGGTCGATCACGTCGTAGCCGTGATTCGAACCGGGCACCGCCTGCAGGTAGGGTGAGCAATACACGTGAGTGATGCCCAGCTGTTCGAGGTACGGGACGATCGCGCTCGCGGCGGCGAAGGGAAAGCCGGCGTGCAGCTGGATGCGATAGGTCGAGCCCGGGACCACGGCCGCCGGCGTCTGCTCTGCGGCGGCGTCCACCCTGTGAAGTTAATAGAGTTCCCGCGGCTCGAAGACGGGAGGGGCGAGGATGGGTGAGCAGCGGCCGACGGTGGTCGTCGTCGGGGCGGGGTTCGCCGGCCTCACCGCCGTCAGGGGCCTCGCCCGGCTGCCGGTGCGCGTCGTGCTGGTGGACCGCAACAATTACCACACCTTCACGCCGCTCCTCTACCAGGTGGCGTCGGCCCTGCTCGACCCCGCCGAGGTTGCGCATCCGATTCGCGGCATCACGCGCTCGATCCGCAATCTCGAGGTTCGGCTCGCCACGGTCACCGGTCTGGACCTCGCCAGCCGGCGCGTGCTGACCGATGTCGCGCCGCTGAGATACGACTTCCTGATCCTGGCGACCGGCAGCGAGACGAACTACTTCGGCATCGCGGGACTCCAGGAGCACTCCCAGGGCCTGAAGGAGCTGGACCAGGCGATGGCGCTGCGCAACGAGGTCCTGGCCCGTTTCGAGGCGGCTGCATGGTCGGCTGACCCGCAGGCCCGCCGCCGGCTCCTGACCTTCGCGGTGGTGGGTGGCGGGCCAACCGGCGTCGAGTACGCGGGCGCGCTGACCGAGCTGATCGGCGGCGTGCTGCGCAAGGACTTTCCCGCCGTCGACCTTCATGAGACGCGCATCCTTCTCATCGAGGCCGCCGACCACCTCCTCGGCGCATTCGCACCTCCCCTGCGCGAGAGCGCTCGCCTCACTCTCCAGCGGCGGGGCGTGGAGCTGCTGCTGGGCCGGCAGGTCACCAGCGCGGGCGTGGACCACCTCGAATTGGCGGGCGGAGATCGCATCGAGGCCGCCACGATCATCTGGACAGCCGGGGTGCGCGCGGGAAGCCTCGGCGCCTCACTGGGGATGCCGCTCGGCCGCGGTGGGACCGTCAAGGTTTCCAACACCCTCCAGCTGCCCGGCCATCCGGAGGTGTTCGTGATCGGCGACATCGCGGCCGTCGAGCAGAACGGGCAGCAGCTGCCGCAGCTGATTCCGCCCGCGATGCAGGAGGCACGGCACGCGGCGGCCGGCATCACCCGCCTGCTGAGCGGCCGCCAGCCGGAGCCCTTCCGCTACGCGGACCCGGGCATGATGGCCACAATCGGACGCAATTCGGGCGTCGCCCAGATCGGCCGGATCGAGGTCGACGGCCGCCTAGGCTGGCTCCTCTGGCTGGGCTTCCACCTTCTTCAGATCGTCACCTTCCGAGCCAAGCTGGTGGTCCTCCTCAACTGGGCCTGGAACTATGTCTTCCTGGACCGGCCCATTCGGCTGCTCCTCCGAGCGAGGGCCGGCCGCCCGCCCGGACCCAACCAGGCGGCCGGTTAAACTGAAGGGCTTTCACTTCTCGGCGTCCCTGCACGCCCTCATCTAAAGGAGCCCGCCGGCTTGGGAATCTCGGTCGTTCGCCGCTACCTGCCCTACCTGCGGCCCTACTGGCGCCTGGTCCTCCTGACGGCGCTGTCGGGCCTGGTCAGCCTGGCCGCGGCCACCTCGATCCCGCTCGTCATCAGGTCGATCATCGACGGCCCGGTGGCGCACCGGGCGCCCTGGCAACTGCTCCCCTACCTGGCCCTGCTGGTGGTGCTGGGCGTGATCGAGTTCTCCTTCACATTCCTGCGCCGGCACGGCTCCGGGCTGGCCAGCTTCGCCATGGAAGCCGACATGCGCAACGAGTTCTACGCTCACCTGCAGGAGCTGCAGGTGAGCTTCCACGACAACTGGCAGTCGGGGCAGCTGCTCTCGCGCTGTGTCGCTGACATCAACACGATCCGCCGATTCGTTGGCTTCGGCCTGGTGTTCCTGATCATCACCGTCGCCACCTTCGCCGTGGTCCTGGTGATGCTCCTGCGGCTGGACCTCGTGCTCGCCCTGGTGACCGGCGCGGCCGCGCTCCCGATCGTCTGGCTGTCGCGCCGCTTCTTCACGTCCTACGGGACGATCGCCCGCCAGATCCAGGACCAGCAGGGGGACGTCACCACGGTCATCGAGGAGATGGCAACCGGGGTGCGAATCATCAAGGCCTTCGGGCGCAGCCGCGAGGTGCTGGGCCGCTTCGCGGGCGAGTCCGATCGCCTCCGCGACATCAATCTCCAGGGCGTCCGGCTGCGGGCGGACCTGTGGACGCTGCTCACCTTCATCCCCACCCTCAACCTGGCCCTGGTACTCCTGATCGGCGGCCTGGCGGTCGTCGGGGGCCGGCTTTCGATCGGTGGACTGGTGGCGTTCATCTCCTACCTGTTCCTCCTGATCTGGCCGATGGAGGCGCTCGGCTGGATCCTGGCGATGGGAGAGGAGGCGCGCACTGCCTCCGACCGGCTTGATGAGGTCTACAGCGTGCGTTCCGAGATCCGCGATCGGCCTGGCGCAATGCGCTTGGAGTCGTGCGCGGGCCTGGTCCGATTCGAGAATGTCTCGTTCCACTATCCGGGCGCTCCCGAACCGGTTCTGCGCCACCTCGACCTCGAGATCCGACCCGGCGAGACGGTCGCGCTCGTCGGTCGAACGGGGAGCGGCAAGACAACGCTCGCCTCCCTCGTCCCGCGGCTCTATGACGTGACCGAGGGGCGCATCACACTCGACGGCCGCGACATCCGCGACATCACCCTCAGCTCCCTGCGGGAGCAGATCGGCGTCGCCTTCGAGGAGCCGATCCTCTTCTCCGCCAGCGTCCGCGAGAACCTGCTCATGGGCCGGCCCGGGGCCAGCGACGAGGACATCGAGCGCGCGCTGACAGTGGCCCAGGCGGAGTTCGTCCGCGACCTGCCCTGGGGCCTGGAAACGCGGGTCGGCGAGCAGGGCTACAGCCTCTCGGGCGGGCAGCGACAACGCCTCGCCCTCGCCCGCGCCGTCCTCGGCCGGCCCCAGGTGCTCGTGCTGGACGACCCGCTGTCGTCGGTGGATGTGCACACCGAGGCGCTCATCGAGGCGGCGCTGACCTCCGTCCTCAAGGGTGTGACGGCGCTGCTGGTGGTCCATCGACCCTCGACCCTGGCACTCGCTGACAGGGTTGCGCTGATCGAGGAGGGCCGGGTGTCAGCGATCGGCACCCACCAGGAGCTGATGGCCGGCAACAGCTTCTATCGCTCGTTGCTCTCCCAGGAAGCGGAGGAGATCGCGTCGTGAGCACCCCTCAAGGCGCCGCCCCGGCAGACAGCTGGCGCGGGGTTTCCGGCGAGGAGGTCGACGAGGTCTCGGCCAACCTCCAGGGGATCTTCCGGCAGCGCGTCCGGCGACTCCTCGGGGTGCTCCTGCGACCGCATCGGAGCGGGCTCGGGGCGGCCGGCCTGCTGATCGTGGTCAAGACCGCGACGACCCTGGCCGTGCCCTACCTGGTCGGGCTGGCGATCGACCGCGGAGTGCGGCCGGGCGGCCGCGGCGACGTCAACGCCCTGGCCTTCTACGTGGCGGCGCTGGTGGTGGCCGTCTCCATCTCAGCCGCCGCCAACCGGGCGTTCCTGCGGCTCTCCGGGGATGTCGGCCAGGCCATCCTGCTGGACCTTCGGCTGCGCCTTTTCGGTCACATCCAGGCGCTCAGCATCTCCTTCTACGAGCGCTACACGTCGGGGCGCATCATCGCCCGCCTCACCTCGGACATCGATTCGCTCAACGAGCTCCTCGCGACCGGGCTCTCGTCGGTGGTGACAGCCCTCCTTTCGGTGGTGGCGATCGCCATCATCCTGCTCCGGCTCGACCTCAGACTGGGGCTCGCGACGCTCGTCGCCTTCCCGCTAGTTGTGATCCTGACGCAGTGGTTCCGGGCGCAATCGGCGCGCTCCTACCGGGCGGTGCGGACCGCGATCGCGCTGGTGATCATCCATTACACCGAGTCGCTGGCCGGCATCCGGGCGGTGCATGCCTTCCGCCGCGAACCGCGCAACCTCGAGATCTTCGACGACGTTGTCGGTCGCTACCGTGACGCCAACATCTGGTCGAACCGGCTGGGGGCCACCTTCGGCCCCGGGATCGCCCTGCTCGGCCGGCTGACGACCGCCGCGGTCCTGGTCTACGGCGGACTGCTCGTGACGCAGGGCCATGTCACGCTCGGTGTGCTGACCGCGTTCATCCTCTACCTGCGCCAGTTCTTCGAACCGATGCAGGAGCTGAGCCAGTTCTACAACGTTTTCCAGTCAGCGGCGGCAGCCCTGGAGAAGATCTCCGGTGTGCTCGACGAGGAGCCCAGGGTGCCCGAGCCAGCGGACCCCACCCCTCTCGCCCATGCCGCCGGTGCCGTCGAACTCGTCGGGGTTACCTTCGGCTACCGCGAGCGCAAGGTCCTGGAAAACCTGTCGATCTCGATCCCGGCCGGCCAGGTGGTGGCGCTGGTGGGGCAGACCGGGGCCGGGAAATCGACGCTGGCCCGTCTCATCGCCCGCTTCTACGACCCCCTCTCAGGGTCGGTGCTGCTC
>CAXMLP010000110.1:0-4879 GCA_964194225.1 uncultured bacterium
CCTGGGGCCCACCGGTGTCGGCAAGACCGAGCTGGCCCGGGCCCTGGCCCAGTTCCTATTCGACTCGGATGACGCCCTGATCCGGCTTGACATGTCCGAGTTCATGGAGCGCCACACGACAGCCCGGCTGGTTGGTTCGCCGCCCGGCTACGTGGGCTACGACGAAGGTGGCCAGCTGACCGAGGCAGTGCGCCGGCGGCCCTATTCGGTGATCCTCCTCGACGAGATCGAAAAGGCGCACCCCGAGGTCTTCAACATGCTGCTGCAGATCCTCGAGGATGGCCGGCTTTCCGATGCCAAGGGCAAGACTGTCAACTTCGCCAACTCGATCATCATCATGACCTCCAACCTCGGCGTGCGAGATCTCAGCCAGGCGCAGACGACTCTCGGTTTTCAGGCTGCCGCGGCGACCGAGGAGGCGGAGAACGATCGTCGTCACAAGGCGATGAAGACGCGCATCGACGATGAGTTGAAAAAGATGTTCAGGCCGGAGTTCCTGAACCGAATCGACGCCGTCATCACCTTCAAGAGCCTCACCCACGAACAGGTTCGGGCGATCGTCGACCTGATGCTGGCCAAGACCATGAAGCACCTTTCGGAAAAGGAGCTCTATCTCCAGGTGACCGATGCCGCGAAGGACTGGCTGGCCAAGGAGGGCTTCGACAAGACCTACGGCGCCCGGCCGCTCCGGCGGGTCATTACGACGCGCATCGAGGACCCCCTGTCGGAAGAGCTCCTCCGTGGCAGGTTCAACAAGGGCGACACCCTGCTGGTGGATGCGGACGAGAACGGCATCACGCTGATTCCGAAGCCGCTGACCAAGGAGCCGGCCGGATCGGGCGCGGAGACCACAGACAGCTGAAGCGGGGGGCTGTGATGGCCCCCCGCACCCGTCAGCGTTGATTTCTGGCCAGTTAGGTCACAAGGCTGGATGAGCGACGAGCCCCAGTCGGTGCCACCCCGGCGGCAGTTCGCGCCGCTCAGCCATCTCGTTGCCAACGCCGCCGCGCGGCCCGGCCAAATCGCGATCTTCGATGCCGATCACGTCGTGACCTTTGCCGAGCTCCAGCAGATTACGCACAGCCTCGCGTTGGTCCTGGCCGCTGAAGGATTGGCGCCCGGTGAACCGGTGGGTGTTCACCTGCCGAACATCTGGGAGTACGTGGCGCTGGAGTTGGCAATCCCCGCCGCGGGCGCCGTGATCCTGCCGCTGCCCCCCGCACTGGGTGATGCCGAGCTGCGCTGGGCTATCGAGAAGTCGGGCGCCCGCCGGGTTATCACCGAAGCCGACCTCCCCCGACTTTTCGACCCGACCACCACCAAGCTTGGGCCCGCCCCCGCCCCCAGCCTGCCCGAGGAGCTCGAGAAACCCGAGCGGATCGTCGAGATAGCGATGACCAGCGGTACCACCGGCCTGCCGAAGCTGGCGGCGCTCAGCGCCAAGCTCAAAGAGGCAACCTTCGAGGGTTTCACCAGCCGCCTCGAGGTCACCGAGGCGGACAGGGTGCTCGTGATGTCGCCGCTCACCCAGGGCATCGGCGGAATGTGCCTTTTCTGCCTCCGACTGGGAGCTGGGCTGATCATGCTCCACGAGCCCCGGTTCACGCCAGAAGCCGTGTTAAGACTGGCCGCCCGGCACGCGGCCACGATGTTGGTCGGGGTGCCCACCAACGTCATCCGCCTTCTCGACTCTCCCTCCCTGGCAGCGGCCGACCTGTCGTCCCTGCGCCTGACGGCCGTGGCCGGGGCGCCGCTGCCGCCCGACGTGGCAGCGGCCTGGGAGGACCGCACCGGCCGCCCCGTCTGCATCTTCTACGGGTCGATGGATGCCGGTCAGCTGAGCGTTGGCAGCCCGAGCGACCCCCGCGAAAAGCGACTTCACACCGTCGGCCGACCGCACGAGTGCTGCCAGGTGATGATCTCCGGCGAAGGCGAGATCTGCATGCGGGGAGACACCGTCCAGGAGTGTTACTGGGGGGAGGCGACCGGCCCCCACGCCCCGGACGGTTGGGTTCACATGGGCGACCTCGGCGAGTTGGACGCCGACGGCTACCTGCGGGTGCTGGGCCGCAAGAAGGACCTCATCATCCGGGGCGGGAGCAACATCAATCCCCACGAGGTGGAGGCCTTTCTGCTCCGGCACCCGCTGGTCGCCGATGTCTGCCTGGTCGGGCGGCCCGATCGTGACCTCGGGGAGACGCCGGTTGCCTTCGTGGTACCAAGATCAGGGTCGGCTGTCGGATTGGAGGCCATCCGGGAGTTCCTCGCCGAGCAGGGATTGGCCCGTTATAAGTGGCCGATCGAGCTCAGGCTCGTCGGCGAGATCCCGCTCAGCGGCCCGGGCAAGGTCAACCGTAAGTCCCTCCGAGATCAACTGTTAACGTAGGGAGCGCAGGCATGCGAATCCGAACCGGCGATATCGAGACGGCCTGGTTCGAGGTTGGCCGTGGCTCGCCGTTGATCCTGATCCACGGCCAGGGTGATGACCATCGACTCTGGCGTCGGGCGATCCCCGAGCTGGTGATGCGACACCGCCTCATCCTCTACGACGTCCGTGGCCTGGGTGAGACGACGCTCGGCGACGCAAATGGAACGCTCCGCCAGCTCGGCGACGACCTTCACAACCTGATGGGCGCGATCGGGCTGGAGCGCGCGGCGGTGGCCGGCTTCAGCCTCGGCGGCACCATTGCGATGCGCCTCGCCATCGATCACCCCGAACGGGTGGACGTCCTTTTTCCGATCGCCACCAGCAGCCGGGTGGGCGCCGCGGCCGCAGCCTGGTACACCGAGCGAGCCGGGATGCCGGGCGCCGAGCTGCGGACGGCGATCGACCGCGACACGGTCGACGTCTACCACATCAGCCCGGGTGAATTGGCCGACGGGCTGGCCATCCGTCGCCAGTCGACGCGGGACCCGGCCGGCTACCGGAATGCCGCGCTGGCCATGGCACGTCTCAAACCGGAGCCGCTGGACCCTGAGCTCGTAAAAGTAAGTGCACGAACGTTAATCATCTGCGCCGACCTCGATCGAAACTGCCCGCCCCGGGCCGCCGAGATCATCGCGGCCGGGATTCCGGACTCTCGCATGGAGATCATTTCCGGTTCGGGGCACATGATCCCTGCTGAGAAGCCAGCTGAGCTGTCGCTCCTGCTCGCGAACTTCCTGTCCGAGGCCGCGCCCGTTTAGCTTCGGACCGGCTGGAATTCACAGCACGGACAAAATGTCCTCGAAAGGGGCGACAGAGGAGGGTGTCCGTTCGCTTGAATAGACCCTCGTGCCCCCCCTCCGCCGCTTCCGAACGCTCCTCTGCTGCCTGCTGCCGATGGGCTCGGTGATTTTCGTAGGCCTGCAAACCGGACCCTTCATTGCCGGCCAGGCGCGGGCAGCGGTGGGTGCCCTGCCGACCCCCGCGCCACCCCACCCGATCGTCGCCGACATCATCCCGCCGGCATCGCCCGAACCTGTGGTCCAGCGCCCGGGGGTGAAGCAGGTCCTGACCGACGCCGCTCAGCACCAGGGCGTGGACCCCAACCTGCTGCTGGCGGTCTCGTTCTGGGAGAGTGGCTGGCACCAGGACCGCGTTTCCAGCGAGGGCGCCATCGGCCTGCTCCAGGTGATGCCGAAGACCGCCGCGACAGCGGGACCGAACCTGCTCGGCCGGCTCGTCAACCTCGACGATCCGGCTGATAATGCCGAGGTCGGAGCGGCGCTGCTGAAGGATCTGCTGAGCAAGTACGACCGTCGAACCGCGCTGGCCGCCTATTACCAGGGGGAGCCGGCCCTCTTCAGCGGCCGCTACGCCCCGGACACCTGGCATTACGCCGACTCGATTCTCGCCCTGCGCAATCAGATCGCCGCCGGGACGGGTCCGCCCGCACCCTGAGGAAAGGTACGGGGGACGGCCGCCCCAATTGCCGGCCGGCCGTCCCCGAATTCAACTGAATCAGTGGCCCCACATAGCACGTTCGGCGTGCTGCACGGTCTCGGCCCCGCGCTCGCCGGTGCGGATCCGGACAGCCTCCTCCACGGCATAGACGAAGATCTTGCCGTCGCCCACCTCGCCGGTGCGGGCCGCCGCGATGATCTTCTCGACGACCCGCTCGACGATCTCTGACTTCATCACGGCCTCGATTTTGATCTTGGGCCGCAGCGAGATGTTGACCCGCGTGCCCCGGTATGACTCGGTGTAGCCCCGCTGCGCTCCGCAGCCCTTGACCTCGGTGACGGTGATGCCCGACACCCCGCACTCATCGAGTACGTCCTGCACCTCCTGCAGTTTTTCGTGGCGGATTATGGCTTCGATCTTCTTCATGCCAATTCCTCTCGCTTGACCTTCGGCGCCGGCCCGAACTCAACCGCCGCGTGGGGGTTGATCGTGGGCATCTCAGCTGGACGGTACACCCCGCCCGGCACCGGCATGAAAGCCTCGGGATATCCCCACATGCCGTGCTCGCTGATGTCCAGGCCCTCCATCTCCTCGCGGGCGGAGACCCGCAGACCGACTGTCTTCTTGATCATCCAGAAGACGGCGAAGCTGAGCACGAAGACGGTCACGAAGGAGACGCCCACCGCGAGCGCCTGCGCACCAAGCTGGTGGAAGGAGTGGGTGTAAAAGAAGCCACCCTCACCGGTGGTGTTGAACTTGGCCAGTTCCGGCGTGGTGAAGAGGCCGCAGGAGAGGGTGCCCCAGATGCCCGCCAGACCGTGGGCGGGCAGGGCCCCGATCGGATCATCGAGGTACTTGTCGAGGGCGAGCACTCCGAAGACCACTATCACGCCGGCGACCGCGCCGATGATCAGGGCGGCCCACGGTTCGACATACCCGGATGGGGCGGTGATCGCAACCAGGGCGGCGATCGCGCCGTTGCCGATCATGCCG
>CAXMLP010000111.1:0-2436 GCA_964194225.1 uncultured bacterium
GAGGGCCAGCGCCGCTACGTCGAGTCGCTTTCGGCCTACGCCCGGCAGTTTCTGGGACAGATGGAGAAGCCCGATGTCGACGTGATCGAGGGCCTCTCGCCGGCCATCTCGATCGACCAGAAGGGCACCTCCAAGAATCCCCGCTCCACGGTGGGCACGGTGACCGAGGTTTACGACTACCTGAGGCTGCTGTACGCCCGAGTCGGCCAGCCCCACTGCCCGGTCTGCGGCCGGCCGATCGCCAAGCAGACGATCGACCAGATGGCGGACCAGGTCGAAAAGCTGCCCGCCGGCACCAGGTTGATGGTCCTCGGACCCGTCGTTCGCGGCCGAAAGGGCGAATATCACTCGCTGCTCGAGGACTTCCGCCGCAGCGGGTTCGTCCGGGTCAGGGTGGATGGGCAGCTCTACACGCTGGAAGAGCAGATCCCCCTGGAGAAGAACAAGAAGCACGACATCGAGGTCGTGGTGGACCGCGTGGTCCTCGGCCCCGACCAGCGCACGCGGTTGGTGGATTCTCTGGAGACGGCGGTCCGCCTCGGCCAGGGCTCGGTGATCCTCGCGCCCGTGGAGGGTGGGGAGGAGCGTCTACTCAGCCAGAATTTCTCCTGTCCGCACGACGGGACCAGCGTCCCCGAGCCGGAGCCCCGGAACTTCTCCTTCAACACCCCGCACGGTGCCTGCCCGACCTGCACGGGCCTGGGGACCCGCCTCGTGGCGGACAGCGAGCTGGTGGTGCCTGACCCTTCTCTGTCGTTGGCGGAGGGCGCCATCGCACCCTGGAGCCGGTCGAACTTCTTCTACCCCGAGCTGCTGCAGGCGGTCTGCCGCCACTTCAAAATCGACATGAAGCTGCCCTGGGACAAGCTCAGCACAGAGCATCGCCGGGCGCTCATGAACGGCACCGCGGGCAAGAAGATCCGTTTCACATACACCAACCAGTACTCCCACAACCGCTGGTACGAGGCCGCCTTCGAGGGGCTGCTCCGGAACATCGAGCGCAGGCATCGCGAGACGGAGAGTGAGCTGGTGCGCGAAGAGCTCGAGAAGTACATGAGCCACAAGCCCTGCCCGACCTGCGGCGGCCGGCGGCTCAAGCCGGAATCGCTCGCCGTCACGATCGCCGGCCAGAACATCGCGGATGTCTGCGAGCTCTCGGTCGCGGCGGCCATCGACTTCTTCGATGGACTGCGCCTGTCGGAGCGCGAACAGCTGATCGGGCGCGGGATCCTCAAGGAGATCCGCGAGCGCCTCCAGTTCCTGATCGATGTCGGCCTGGAATACCTCACCATCAATCGCGGGGCGACCTCCCTGTCGGGCGGCGAGTCGCAGCGGATCCGGCTCGCCACCCAGATCGGCTCCAAGCTGATGGGAGTTCTCTACATCCTCGACGAGCCCTCCATCGGGCTGCATCAGCGTGACAATCGCAAGCTGATCGCGACGCTCGTCAAGCTGCGCGACCTCGGCAACACGCTGATTGTTGTCGAGCACGACGAGGACACGATCAGGACCGCCGACTTCATGGTCGACATCGGTCCCGGGGCGGGCGAGCACGGCGGTGAGGTGATCGCCGCGGGGACGGTCGAGGAGGTGCTCCGCCATCCGACATCGCTGACTGCGGCCTACCTGCGCGGCGACCGGTCAGTGCCGGTGCCCGCCCGCCGGCGGCCGGGGTCCGGGAAGAAGATCGTCATCCGCGGCGCCAGCGAGAACAACCTCAAGAACGTCGACGTGGAGATACCGCTGGGCCAGTTCGTGGCGGTCACCGGGGTTTCCGGTTCGGGCAAGTCATCCCTCATCACGGACATCCTCTCGCGGCGCCTCGGCCAGTCCTTCTACCGCGCCAAGCAGAAGCCGGGCGCGCACCGCACGATCGAGGGGCTGGCCGGAATCGACAAGGTCATCGATATCGACCAATCGCCGATCGGCCGTACCCCGCGGTCAAACCCGGCCACGTATACCGGGCTGTGGACCCCGCTCCGGGAGCTGTTCGCCAGCCTGCCGGAAGCCAAGATGCGGGGCTACAAGGCGGGCCGGTTCTCGTTCAACGTGCCCAACCAGGGCCGCTGCGAGGCGTGCAAGGGAGACGGCATCATCCAGATCGAGATGCACTTCCTGCCCGACGTCTTCGTGCCCTGCGACGCCTGCCATGGCACGCGTTACAACCGCGAGGTCCAGGAGATCAAGTTCCGGGGCCACTCCATCTCCGACGTGCTCGACCAGACCGTCGACGAGGCCGTGGAGACTTTCGAGAACGTGCCCCGGATCCGCGCCAAGCTGCGGACCCTGCAGGATGTCGGTCTTGGCTACATCAAGCTCGGCCAGCCCTCCACCCAACTCTCGGGCGGGGAGGCCCAGCGCGTGAAACTCTCCACCGAGCTGTCACGCCGAGACACCGGCAAGACGTTCTACATCCTCGACGAGCCCACCACCGGC
>CAXMLP010000112.1:0-2702 GCA_964194225.1 uncultured bacterium
GGCTCGCGCCGGCGGCTCGGCCCGGACCAGTGCCGGCCGCGCCAGCAGGTAGAGGGGAAGCCGGAAGAGAAGGACCCCGACCAGCAGCAGATAGGATCCCCCGGCGGCCGCCGAATTGAGCAGACCGAGTCCGACCAGGACCAGCCCCCAGTCGGCGAGGAAGGAATGTCGCCAGAGGTCGACCGGCGCCGCCGCCTGCCAGGCCCCGACGGCCGCGATGCCAAGGTTGAAGATGCCCATCCCGAGCAGGACGGCCGTGTAACCGGGGCCCGCCTCCTGGGGCAGGGTGGCGGCGAGTCGCGTGACCAGGACGACGGCCAGCGCCGGTCCCAGGAAACCGAGCCAGGCAATGGTTGACGCCGGGGTTGGCTCACTGGCCCGCAGCCCGTGTAGGTAGGGTGCGACGCCGATCACAGCGGTGACCCCGAGCACCAGGGCGAGGCCGGCGAGGCGAGCCAGCGTCGGATTGGCGCCGCTGGTCGCGGCCAGACTGCCGAAGAGGATCAGCAGCACTCCGTAGAGCGGGGCGCGAACGCGCGAGGCGAAGGAGGTCGTGCCGGGCAGCGCCGAGTGCAGCGCCGCGGCCACCATCAGCACGGCTGCCAAAAGCAAAGGGTCCGAGAGCGCGACCAGCGCGGCGACCGCCGCCAGCCCGACCAGCACGCAGGCCAGGAGTGGGACCCGGTCCGCTCCCCGAGGGACCAGGACGACGGCCAGCGCACCGCTCACGAAGGTGACGATCAGGACCGCCCGGCCGGGAGCCGAAGGGGCCAGATCGAGCGAAGGGATGAGTATCGGGAGACTTGGGATGCCGGGCAGTGCGGCACCGGCGGCGCCCAGGGCCGCCACCAAGAGGCCGGCGAGGCCGAGAGCACCACCGGCGGCGAGCGCGGCCCCGCGGTGGCCGCGGAGGACCGAGACGGCGAGAGCGCCCGCGGCCGGGAAGGCAAAGGCGAGCTCAGGCATCGGCAGCCTGCTGGGATTCGCGCTCGGGGCGGAAGGTCCAGGGGACGAGGTTCAGAAGCACCGCGCAGGCCCCGCCGAGCAGCGCGGCCTCGACCCCGCCGCCCCGCCCGGCGGCGAGGGCGCCGGCTCCGAGCACGACCAGCGAGGCACCGGGCAGCGCCACCGCGATCTCCGGGGTGGCCAGCGCCCGCGCTCCGGCGAGTGCCATCAGGATCGCGGCAACAGCACGACTCTGCCAAGTGCCCGGCGCTCCCAGTAGCCGGGAGCCAAACCAGAGGGCCGCGGCGCCGACCACTGCGCAGAGCACGATGCGCGAGGTCGAGCCGGCGGGCAGCACCGCCCAGCCCGGCCGATCCCCGCCCCTGAGGGAGGCCAACGCCCCCAGGACACCGGCAACTGCGGTCACCGAAGCGTTCGCCAGGCTGCCCTCTGCAAACTGGGTCAGCGCCAACCCGAGGGCGGCGGCGAGGAGTCCGGCGACGACCCCCCGGCGACCATCGGACAACACGAATAGGCTGACGCCCACCCCACCCAGAACGATCCCCAGGAGGGCGAGATCAGGCACCGGCGAATTCCCTCCTCACCGGCCGAGCACCAACCAGCTCAGGAGGAGCAGGAGTGCCACCCACAGCCAGACCGAACCCCTCGCCATCGCCGCGTCGATCCTGGCCCAGCCGGTCACCTGCAGTTCAGGCGGGAGGGTCAGGCTCGCCAAGCCTGCTCGCAGCCGCTCGGGCAGGCGGGCCCAGCCGGGCGCGAGCAGGGCAGGCGGCGGGGCCACTTCCCCGGCCGGCAGGGCTGATCGCCAGCCGGCCAGGCCCGTGGCGACCAGGGCGAGTGCGACAACGCCCCCGACCGCCACCGCGGGCCAGCTGCCCGACGCCGCCGCGGTCTCGAACGGAATCCCGGTCAGGGCGCTGGCTGGGAAGCTGACGACCGCGGCCGCCGCGGGAACCGCAATGACAGCTTGGAGAAGGCCGGCACCGACGCCGCCCACGGCCAGCACCACCCCCCCCACCCCGGCAACGGCGCCGGCGGGCCGTTCCGACCCGGAGCCGGCGGGTAGCCGGACCGCGCGGGCCGCAGCGGCCACGCCGACGATCCACGCCGCCGCTCCGCCGAGACTGAGATAACCCATCACCTCGTTGGCTTCCAGGCCCGCCTGGAGATCGAGAAGGCGAGTGGCGAAGAGCGCACTTGGCGGTAAGCCGGCACTCACCAACAGACCGAGCAGCACCGGCGCCGACAGCTCGGAATCACCAAGCAGGGGAAGCACGGCGGCGAGCATCGCTGCAGTCGCCAGCGTCGCGATGGCGGCGGCCACCCCAAGCGGCGTTCCCAGTCCGAGCGCGATCAGGCTGAAGCCGGCCGCCATCGGCAGAACCTCGCCGAAGTAGGCGGACCGGTCGGCCACCGCCTGGGCGCGGAGCGCCGCGCCGAGGGCGCACGCCGTACCGAGGGCGACCAGCGCGTAGTTGAAGATTCGGAGTGGATAGTGCCCGCCGCCGGCCTGGTACATCCGGACCAGGAAGTAGAAGCCCGTGAAATAGAAGAGCGGGATGGCTGGGCCGGCGATCCGCGGCCGCACCCGCTGCCACAGCTCGGCGGGCCAGGGCCGCCAGGGCAAGAGACCCGACCCGAGGATGGCGGCCAGGGCCACCAGGGTGAAGATGGCTCCCTGCAGAGAGGAGACCGGTATCGCGGTGAATTGGTCGGTGCCAGCCCGGCCGGAGAGC
>CAXMLP010000113.1:0-2746 GCA_964194225.1 uncultured bacterium
GAAGGACGATGCCGCTCTTGGTCTTCTCTTCACGCTCGACCGGCTTGACCACTACCCGGTCGCCCAGAGGCCTCAGATTCATTGCAACCCTCCTACTTGGGCAATTTGGCACTCGGTGACTCCGAGTGTTAGCACTCTTATGATGCGAGTGCCAATTGTAGGCTTCCCTCCGCCGGATTTCAACTTCCGGCGGATTGCTCCGGGAAGCTCTGCTCGATGATCCGCCGGGCAGCCTCGGCGCGCTCCTCAGGAACGAACACGCGGGTGTCCTCGAGGTTGGCGCCCGGCCAGAGATGACCGGTGTCGGTCAGGAGCTCCGCGCGCACGCCGGCGGCTTCGAGCGAAGCGACCACAACCTCCGCGGCGAAGTTGGGGCCAGTGAAGACGACGGTCCAGCCGGTCACCAGTGTAGGCCGGGGTCGACGTCAAGCTCGGGCTGGGGGGCATGGTGGGCGGCGGCCGCGATCATCGCCGCGTTGTCGGTGCAGAGCGCCGGCGGCGGGATCGTGAGGCGAGCGCCGCCGGCTTTCACGACCTCGGCCGCTCGTCGCCGGAGAAGGCTGTTGGCGGCCACGCCACCGCAGACGACCACCTCGCGGGCAGGATGCTGCCGGAGGGCGAGCGCCAGCTTTTCGAGGAGCGACTCCACGACCGAATCCTCGAAGGCCGCAGCCAGATCGGCGCGATCCTGGTCGCTGACCGCGGAACCGAGTCCCCTCAGGCGATAGAGCAGTGCTGTCTTGAGTCCGCTGAAGCTGAACTCCAGGCCCGGCAGCGAGGGCCGGGGCAACCGCTGCCGGGAAACGTCGCCATCGCGCGCCAGGCGATCCAGGGCAGGACCGCCGGGATAACCAAGCCCGAGCATCCGAGCGGCCTTGTCGAAGGCCTCTCCGGCGGCGTCGTCCCGGGTTCTGCCGAGAACCTCGAAGGTGCCATGGTCGGCCATCCAGACAAGGTCGGAGTGGGCGCCGCTGACCACCAGCGCAAGGAGGGGCGGAGATAGCGACGGCTCCGTCAGAAGCGCCGCATAGATATGACCCCAGAGGTGATTCACCCCCACCACCGGCTTACCCCAGCCGGCCCCCAGACCCCTCGCCACCCCGATACCGATTAGAAGACAGCCGACCAGGCCGGGGCCTCGAGTGACGCCGATGCGGTCCAGCTGCGCCGGCTCCACGGCGGCCTGTTCCAGGGCGGCGGTGACGAGCTGGGGCAGCTTTTCAAGGTGAGCCCGGGCAGCCACCTCAGGAACCACTCCGCCGAACGAAGCGTGCAGGGATTCCTGAGTGTGGACCAGATTTACGAGCTGGCGGCGGCCGTTCTCGACGATCGCGACCGAGGTCTCATCGCAGCTGGTCTCAACGCCGAGCGTGAGACTGGCGGTGCTAACGGTCGACCAGCGGTGCGTCGCGGCGAAGACCCACGACGTCGGCCTCGATACGGGCCAGGTTCTCCTCGAAGGCCTTGCGAAAGCGCGGGGAGTAGATCGAGTCCGACCACATCACGATCGCGTCCTCACCGTTGTCGGTGTAGTAGCCCCGGCGCCGGCCGATCACCTTGAAGCCGAAGGCCTCGTACATCCGCTGGGCGTGCTGGTTCGAGGTCCTCACCTCGAGCGTGATCCATTTCGCGCCGAGGTCGTAAGCCGCCTGCACCAGCGCCGCAAAGACAATCCTGCCGAAGCCGCCGCGCTGTTGATCGCTGCGCACCCCGATTGTCGTGACATGGGCCTCGTCGTACATCCGCCACATGCCGCCATAGCCGATCACCTCTGTGTCGCGGCGTAGGACCAGGTAGTGGGCAGTGTTCCGACTCGCCAGTTCGCGGTAGTAGGCGTTCCGGGGCCAGGGCGTCGAGAAGATGTCCTTCTCGATCTCCTGGACGACGGGCACATCGGCCTCGCGCATCGGTTCGACTGCCAGCTGCTGGCGGAGCTGAACCATCTTCAGTTGAGCCGCCCGAATTCTTGCATGTAATCAGCCTTGACCGTACCATAGCCAACCCTCCGGGCAGCCTCTTTGACAAGCAGCGCCGCCTGCCCGAAGCTCCGCAACTGCGCCTCGGGAAGAAGCCTTGGGTGGGGGGACTTCAGCCATCCCACGAGCGGCCAGGGGCCGGGCAGGTCGGCCAGCTCGGCCACACCCCGGGTCCCGTCCGGCGCCAGGTAGTAGGCCCGGCCGCGGCCGGCGTCGATCACCGCGAGCGCCACGCTGGCGGACCGTGCCGCGGCCAGCTCCAGGCTGCCGATTCCCAGCAGAGGAACCTGGCGGCTCATCGCCAGACCGACCCCAAAGGCGATTCCCTGGCGCAGGCCGGTGAAGGAACCCGGACCGAGCGCGACCAGGACGCCGCCGAGGCGGCTCGGATCGGGAAGGATTCGCTGAACCTCCCGGGCGACGTCGAAGTCCCGGCCTGACGGAGCCACCAGCTCGACCTGAACGCGATTGCTGTCGACGATCGCGAGCGCGCTGCGCGCCGAGGAGGTGTCGATGACCAGGATCATCGGGGGCCTTCCGAATAGATGAGCCGGCGCTCATCGTCAGAGATCGGCTCGATTGCGATGCGGGTCGTGGGCCGATGCTCGAGCTGGAGTCGGTCCCCCCACTCCACCACCACCACTCCCTGATCGAGGAGGTCACCCAGCCCGAGCTCGCCGAGCTCCTCGGTCCGCTCGAGCCGGTAGAGGTCCACATGCGCCAGCTGGACCCGGCCGGGGTACACCCGGACCAGCTGGAAGGTGGGACTC
>CAXMLP010000114.1:0-3453 GCA_964194225.1 uncultured bacterium
GCAGTCGGTGGTGATGGCGCCCACCGAGATCCTCGCCCGCCAGCACCTGCACAAGTTCCGCGCCTATCTCGAATCGTCCTTCCCCGACCTCAGGGTCGAGCTGCTGGTGAGCAGCCAGTCAGCCGCCGAGCGCCGCCGGGTGATCACGGCGGTCGCTTCGAACCAGGCGGCGCTTGTGGTCGGCACCCATGCCCTGATCGAGGAGCGCGTGGAGATCCCGGAATTGGGTCTGGCGGTGGTCGACGAGCAGCACCGGTTCGGCACCCGGCAGCGGGAGCTTCTCCGCTCCAAGGGCAGCGGCCGTCCCCACTTCCTCGCCATGACCGCCACGCCGATTCCGCGCTCGCTGGCGCTGGCCCTGTACGGCGAGATGGCCCTCTCCTTCCTCGATGAGCTGCCCCCCGGCCGCCTACCGGTGACCACCGCTGTGGTCCTGCCCAATGGTCGGGCGGCCGCCTACGACCTCGTGCGGCGCGAGGTGAGGGCCGGCCGCCAGGCCTTTGTCATCTGCCCGCTGGTCGAGGAGTCAGAGACCCTGGAGGTGAAAGCTGCCACGGTCGAATTCGAGCGACTGCGCGCAGACGTGTTCAAGGACCTCAGGCTGGCGCTCGTCCACGGCCGGATGAAGGGCAAGGAGGCGAGCATGCAGGCTTTCGCCACAGGCGAGATCGACGTCCTGGTGGCCACCGCGGTCGTGGAGGTGGGCGTGGATGTGCCCAACGCGACCGTGATGCTCATCGAGGCCGCGGAGCGCTTCGGACTGGCCCAGCTGCACCAGTTCCGCGGCCGGGTGGGCCGCGGCGGGCACGCCTCACACTGCCTTCTCCTCCCGGATGAGATCAACGACCGGACGCTGGAGAGGCTGCAGCTCGTGGCCCGCCAGCAGGATGGGTTCAAGCTCGCCGAGGAGGACATGAAGCTGCGCGGAGTGGGTGAGATGATGGGCCCTCGCCAGCATGGTGTATCGGACTTCGCCATGCAGGCGCTGGCCCAGCCGGCGCTCCTCAACGAAGTCCGGCAGGAGGCCGAACGGCTGCTCGAGGCGGATCCGCAATTGGAATCGCTGCCCGGCCTGCGTGACGCCGTCCTTCGCCGTCTCGACCAGACCTCGATCAGTTGAATCATCTGGCGCGCGGGGCGGAGCGAGTGAGGTTATGAGGGTGGTGCTGGTGACGGGGGGGACCGTTCCCTTGGTCGCGCGCTGGTGCCCCGTCTGCGGGCGGCTGGCTGGGAGGTCCGGGTCATGAGCCGCCGCGGCGGGGACGTCCAGGCCGACCTCCGCTCGGGGGCGGGCCTTGCCGAGGCTGTCACGGGAGTTACGACGATCATCCACGCTGCCACCAGCCCCATCCGGCACGCCCATGAAACCGATGTCACGGGGACTGGCCGCCTGGTCGCGGCGGCTCGGGCCGCGGGGGTCAGCCACCTCATCTATCCGTCGATCGTCGGCATCGACCGCGTCCCCGGTTATCCCTACTACCGCGTGAAGCTGGCTGCCGAAAAGGTGGTCCGCGAGGGAGGCGTGCCCTGGACGATCCTGCGCGCCACCCAGTTCCATGACCTGCTGCCCGACCGGATGCTGCCGCTCCTGGGCAGCCTCGGTTTCGTGGTGCTCGGCCGGCACTGGCAGATCCAGCCGGTCGATGCGCGGGAGGTTGCCGGAGCGTTGGCCGAGGCCGCTGGAGCACCGGGCGGGACGGTGCCCGAGTTTGGTGGTCCCGAGATAACGACCTGGGATCGGGTCGCGCGCGATTGGCTTGGGGCCATGGGAAGCCGGCGCCCGGTTTTGACCCTCCCCCTGCCGGGAGGATTCAGCCGCGCCGTTGCCGCCGGTGGGCTGCTCGCCCCCGACCGCCGGATGGGAACGATAACCTGGCAGCAGTGGCTCAGCGAGAGGACCACTCCCCGGCGGCACTAGGATCTGCACATGGCGGAATTCTCAAAACGCCGGCTGACGCAGTACAGCCATGGAGCCGGTTGAGCCTGCAAGCTCAGCCCGGTGGAGCTTGGGCAGGTACTGGAGGCGCTCCCACCGCTGAATGATCCCAACGTGCTGGTCGGTGCCGGCACGAGGGATGACGCTGCGGTGTACAGGATCGCTCCCGACCGGGCGCTGGTTGCCACGGTCGACTTCTTCACGCCCATCGTCGATGGGCCGGAGGACTTCGGCGCCATCGCGGCCGCCAACTCACTCAGCGACGTCTACGCGATGGGCGGTACCCCGCTCTTCGCGCTCGGCATCCTGGGCTTCCCGCGCGACGAGCTCGACACCGGTCTGCTTCGCCGCATCGTCGCTGGTGGTGCGGCCAAGCTGGCCGAAGCCGGCGTTCCCGTGATCGGCGGGCACAGCATCGATGATGCGGAACCCAAGTTCGGCTACGCCATCACCGGCGAGGTGCATCCCGACCACATCATTTCGAACCAGGGCGCGCGCCCCGGCGACCTCCTCTTTCTCACCAAGCCGCTCGGGACGGGGCTCGTCACAACCGCCATCAAACGGGGGCTGTGCCCGCCCGAGGTCATGCGCGCTGCGATCTCGCTGATGTCGGAGCTGAACCGCGACGCAGCGGTTGCGATGCTGGCGTCGGGAGCCACCGCGGCGACCGACGTCACCGGCTATGGCCTTCTCGGCCATCTCCGCAACCTGGCCGTCGGGGCACGGATCAACGCCGCGGCGGTCCCCTACCTGGACGGTGTCCGCGAGTTGGCCCGGCTGGACCTGTTTCCGGATGGGAGCCGGCGCAACCATGCCGCGCTCGGGGCGGCGGTCGACTGGGGCGGGCTGCCCCCGACTGAGCAGCTTCTCCTCGCCGACGCGCAGACCTCCGGTGGGCTGCTGATCGCAATTCCGGCGGAGCGGGCGGACCAGTTCCGAGCCGCCTGCCCGGCCGCCCGCCTGATCGGCGAGGTGGTGGACGGCCCGGCCATCTCGATCCTGCCCTGAGCAAACCCGCCCTGAAGAGGTCGGCGGCGGCCGGCAATCTCCGGGTGCACGGCGGTGAGCTGGGCGGGCGGCGACTGCTGACGCCGAAGGGGATCCGGCCCAGCCAGGGGATCGTCAAGGAGGCGATCTACAACGTCCTCGCCGCCGAGCTCGAAGGTGTGGTGGTGATCGACCTCTTCGCCGGGTCGGGAGCCCTCGGGATCGAGGCTCTCAGCCGCGGAGCTGGGCAAGCCCTCTTCGTCGAGAGCGACCCCAAGGTGGCCGGAGTGCTCCGCCGCAACCTGGCTGCGGTCGGCCTCGGGGCGCGCTCGCGGGTGCACATCGGTGATGCCTGCCGCTGGGTCGAGCTGCACCCCGCGGAGGTCAGTGCGGCCCGACTGATCCTCCTCGACCCGCCCTACAACGACCCGGTCCTCGCCGAGGTCCTGAGTCAGCTAGACCCGGTGGCGAAGGGGACGGTGGTGGTCGAGTGGTCGGGCCGCGGCGAGCTGCCGCCGCTGGAGCGGCTC
>CAXMLP010000115.1:0-11895 GCA_964194225.1 uncultured bacterium
CCCAACGGCGCCGGCAAGACCACCGCGGTCAAATTGCTTCTCGGCCTGACCAAGGCCACCGGCGGCGAGGCCTGGGTCCTCGGCTCGCCAGCCGGGGATCGCGAAATGCGACGGTGCGTCGGCTACCTGCCAGAACTGTTCAGGTACCAGGCCTGGCTGTCGGCTCGAGAGGTCCTCGCGCTCCACTGCGAGCTGGCGCGCCTGCCCCGCGGGACCTGGCGGGAGGAGATCGCCGACGCCCTCCAGGTGGTTGGCCTGGTGGAGAGGGCCGGCCACCGCTGCGGGACCTTCTCCAAGGGAATGCAGCAGCGCCTTGGCCTCGGGGTTGCGCTGCTCGGACACCCGGAGCTCGTTTTCCTCGACGAGCCCACCTCCGCGCTCGATCCGGTCGGGCGCCATGACGTCCGTGACATCACAAGGCGCCTGCGGGATCGAGGCACCACCGTCTTCCTCAACTCCCACCTGCTTTCGGAGGTCCAGATGCTCTGCGATCGGGTGGCCGTCGTGGACCACGGCCGTGTGATCGCCACCGGCACCATTGATGACCTGCTCGAGGGTGTCGACATCGTCCGCGTCCGGGTTACCGGACTCGACGCACGCCCCGGGCAGCTCACCGGTTTCGGCGCCGCGGCCGCCGACGGCGAATGGCTGACCTTCCGCGGGCTCGGCGCCGAGCGGGTGCCTGAGCTGGTGACCGAGCTGGTCCGCCTGGGCGGCCGGGTTTACGCGGTGGAGCCGCAGCGCCAGACCCTGGAAGATCGCTTTCTACAACTGCTCCAGCAAGAGGAGAAGAGCGCCTGATGGCGATCCTCACGATCGCCCGGCTGACGCTGGTCGAAGCCACCCGGCGGCGGCTGGTCCTCGCCCTGGCGGTCCTGACGGTGATCGTGGTCGGGCTGGTCGGCTTCGGGTTCTCGAAGCTGCCGGACATGGGCGGCAGCCGCCCGCTCAACCACGATGACCTTCAGCAGGTTGCTGGCATCCTCACCATCCTGACCTTCTTCATGTTCAGCTTCGTGCTCTCCTTCGCGGCCGTCTTCGTGGCCGCGCCCGCCATCGCCGGCGATGTCGAATCGGGTGTGGTCCTGGCGATGGTGCCCCGGCCCATCCGGCGTAGCGACATCCTCATCGGAAAATGGCTGGGCCTCTGTCTGCTGGTGGTCAGCTACACGATTGCGGCGACCGTCCTCGAGCTCGAGGTGATCAACCTCGTCATCGGCTTCGTGCCCCCCCACCCCGCCGAGGCTGTCGGCTTCCTGGCCCTCGAGGGAATGGTCGCGGTCTCCCTGGGCCTCCTGCTCAGCACCCGGGTCGCGCCGATGACGGCCGGAATCCTGGCGACCATCCTTCTGCTTGGGGTCTGGTTCGCCGGAATCGTCGGAAACATCGGCTATTCGTTCGGCAACGACACGGTCGCCGCGTTCGGCAGCATCTCCCGCCTCATCCTGCCCACTGATGGGATGTGGCGGGGGGCTCTCTTCTATCTCCAGACCGACCAGCTGTTGGCGGTCCAGCGGCTGGCCGGCAGGCGCGCTGCGGCGAACCCATTCTTCGCACCGCAGCCGCCGCCCCTGGCTTACTTGGTCTGGACGCTGACCTGGATCGCCGGCCTCCTGGGCCTTTCGATCTGGAGCTTCAGAACCCGGGAGCTCTGAGCTCCTTCAGCTCTCCCGTGAACTTGTCGATCTCGGCTCCAATCTGCGGGGAGAGCGAAAAGCGGCGGTAGGTTTCGAGCTGCTTGCCGAGCAGTCCGATCATTTCCTCGCGCTCCCAGCGTGGGCGAACCAGCCACATCTCGCCGTGCATCAGCAGGATCTGTCTCTGCTGGCCCGTCAGGCCGTCGGTCTCGGCCAGGGCGAGCAGGTCAAGGCCGTACTCGCTTGCCTCGCGTGCGCTCAGCAGGCGCCCGGTGGCGCCAGCCAGCCGGCGAGCTGAATCCAGCAGTGCGACCCAATCCCTCACGCGCGGGGCCCGAACGTGCCGGAGCTGCCCAACCTCCACTCTTCCACCTCCACCCGCAACCTACTGCCGGAGGCAGTGAGTGTCAAGTGGATGCCTTAACAGAGCTGCCCGCTTTTGTTAACGTGTGCCCAGCGGCCCAACCAGCCGCACATTCAGGGGGAATTGCTTCGATGCGCAAATACGTGCTGGCCTTGCTCGTGACGACAGCCCTGTTCGCCCTCTCGACGGTCACCGCGCTCGCCGACACCGGCGGAGCTTGCTGCTACTCGTAAGAGCCCGCTTGACGGCGGCGCTTCGGCGGCAACCACTTGCTGCACAGCGCCGCCGGTTGTTTTAGTCTTCCGACTTGTGACCGAATCGATGGCCCGACGCCTCCCCGGCCTGCGCATCCGCCCAGGGTCGGTTCGACTCGCCCGCCAAGAAGCCGGGCTGAGCCTGGGCGGCGTCGCTCGCCAGGACCTCAGCCGCACGGCGATCTTCCTGATTGAGAAGGGAAAGACGAACCCGACCCTGCCGACTCTCGAGCTGATTTCCGAACGCACCGGGAAGCCGATCTCTTTCTTCCTCGACGACGAGACGGCACCGGCGCCGGCTCGGATCGACTATGCGGAGATCGAGCATCTGCTCGCCACGGAGCATTTGGCCCGGGTTCTCGAACTCACAAAACCTCTCCTGGCCGCGCGGCAGCCGAGAGCCGACCTGGCCCGTTTGCGGTTCCTGCGCGGGCAGGCCCACATCCGGATGGCGGACGCCGATTCAGCTGAGCCGCTGCTCCTGGCGGCTCGACAGCATTACGAAGTCAGCGGTGATGAGCTGATGGCGGTCGAATGCCTCAGCTGGGAAGTTCACGTCCCATATCTCCGGGAGGATCCCGTCGCCCTGGCCCTGGCGGAGGCCGCGCTGGCAAGGTGCCGGCACCTCCCCGCCGCCCCGATCCAGACCGAGGTCAGGATTGTGGCTCGCATCGCCGGCATCCATGCCGCCCGGCGCGAATGGCCAAAGGCGGTCACCCGCTTCGAAGAGGCCATCGAACTGCTCGGGCCCGTCAAGGACCTGCATCGCATGGCGGCCGTCTACACCGACCTGGGTGGTGTGTACCGGGATATGGGGAAGCTGGATGTGGCGGCGCGCTATCTGCAGCGAGCCATCGCCCTCCACGAGATCGTCGACGACCAACGGTCGCTGGCCATGGCCGAGAACAACCTTGGCCTGGCCCTGATGAACATGAGCAATTACGCCTCCGCCCAGACGCACCTCGATCGCGCCATGGAAATCCTCGAGCAGGTGGGCATCCAACGCGGTCGCAGTCATGTCCTGCTGAGCATCTCTGAGCTACACCTGCAAAGGGGAGCGCTGGATACCTCAGAACGATTCGGATAGGAGGCGCTCGAACTCAGCTCACGGCTGGGTGAGAAGGCCACCCAGGCCGAGGCTCACCAGTGGCTGGGGCGAGGAGCCGCCGCCCGGGGCGACGCGGAGGGGGCCGATCGGGAGTTCGACGCTGCGATATCGCTCTTGCAGCAGGCCGGGCTGACCGAGCGATTGATCCACGCACATTCGACGTACGCCAAGATACTGGAGGACCGCGGTGATCTCAGCGGCGCGCATCGACACCTGAAGGAGTTGCTTGCCGCCAGCCGCCCGGATTTGGTCCGGAGGAGCGCTGAAACGGAGCGAGCCCGCCGCCCAGCCTAGTCGTCCGGCTGTGAGGCGGGACCGAGGCGCCGGCCCCGCCTCCTAAAGAAACCTACCGAATGGAACCTAGTGACCGTTGCCGGCAGTGCGGGCAGCCGTCTTGTTCGGTGCCGGAGTGCCTGGGGTATGAAGCAGGTTCTCCACATCCTTGACGCCGATCACCTTGCGGACGGCGCTCTCGATCGCACCGATCTGGGTTTCCTCGACCTCTCCGCGGAGGACAGCCTTACCATCGACAACCATCACGTTGATGTTCCCCTTGGGGATCGTCGGATCAGCGAAGACCTCACTCTCAACCCTGTCCAGAAGCGTCAGGTCGTCCGGGTACGGATTGTCGGGAGTTCGGTTGATGACGCTCTTGAGCCCGGCCGCCCGGTTGCTCGCCATCACAGCGGTCCGCCGGGCGGTCCGCGTCGCGTTTCGACTCATGCCCTCGGCCCGCTGGGCCAGCTGCTCGCGGCGCGCCCTGCCCCGTTCGGGGTCCATCAGGTACGCCATCAGATAGCCCACCCCCGCCCCTGCCATCAGGAGCAGAACCTGGCGGCCACGGCGCGGCCGTGGGGCCGGGACCACGCGCCGGGTGAGGTCCGACTGGACCCGCTCAGCGCGTTCGAGGAGGCTGGCCAGCCGTTCCATGAGCGGGCCCGCCTGCCTGGCGACCACCGTCGAGGCCTGTTTGGCCAGTTCGGTGCTCTGACGAGTGACCCTCTTGTTGATGCGGTCGGTCATCTTGCCGCTGGTGCGCCTCCAATCCATGCCTATCTCTTCCCCTTGGGATGCTCGGCGTCATAGGCCGCCGACTTGCCCGCCTGTTTGATGCTGCCGACTGCCTGGCGGGCCTTGCCCTTGACCACTTCGGTCTTGCTTCCAGTGGCCTTGCCCTTGAGCACTTCAGCCTTGCCCTTTATCTTGTCCTTCATCGCTTGCGCTTCCTCCATTGGAGTTCCTACGGGGGCTTTTATTATAGATTCGCTGTCATATTTATGCTCCGCGCTTAAAGAGCGCGGGGGCCGCGGCGGGCACCCGCGGACATAGAATCTCTTCGGCATCGTGATAAGGGAATTGGCGCCCGAGGAGACCGCGCTGGCCTATTCGGCGATGCTGGCTCTGCGGCCGAACATCGGCGACGCAGGCAGCTTCATTCAGGTCGTGAACGAGGTCCAGCGGCCCGAGGGATTTCGGCTGGTCGCGTCCTTCGCGCTGGGCGAGGAGCAGGCCGCGGCGGCGGCGGGATTCCGCGAGGCTCACTTTCTGGCTTGGGGTCACTGCCTCTACGTCGACGATCTCTCGGCCCGGCCGGAGTATCGTCGCCAGGGACATGCCGGAACCCTGCTGGCATGGCTCTTCGAAGAGGCGCGGCGGCTCGGCTGCGGCCAGCTCCATCTCGACTCCGGGGTTGGAGCTGACCGCCAAGACGCCCACCGTCTCTATCTCAACAGGCGGCTTCGGATCTCCGCTCACCACTTCCAGGTCGAGCTTTAGCAGGTTGGTGGTCCTCCGCGCGCGGGCCTCGGACACCCGCACCGGCCAGCCAATGTGAGTAGCCGCAACCTCTTCGCCAACTACAACTCCGGCGGTTCTTTTGACGAGATGTTCGCCGCCACCGATGAGCCGAGGCGGCAGTACCGGCGGGTGGCCGACTGCCTTGCCGAGCTTGGGCCGGCCGGCCTCATCCGCCGTCACCAGCTCGCCGAACGGAGCTTCGCCAGCAGCGGAATCACATTCACGGTCTACCAGGACGATGCCGGCGTGGAGAAGATCTTTCCCTTCGACCTCGTGCCCAGGGTCATCTCCGCCCGGACCTGGGCGCGGCTCGAGGCCGGCCTGATCCAGCGGGTGACCGCCCTCAACCTCTTCCTGGAGGACATCTACCACGAGCGCCGGATCATCCGGGACCGCGCCATCCCGGGCGAGGTGGTCATTTCCTCGGGCGGCTTCCGTCGGGAGCTGATCGGCTTCCCCTTCCCACGCGCGATTCACTCCCATGTCGCGGGCATCGACCTGGTGAGGAACGAGAAGGGCAACTTCCTGGTCCTCGAGGACAACATTCGCACTCCGTCCGGCGTGTCCTACATGCTCGCCAACCGGCAGGTGCTCAAGCGCACGTGGCCGGAGGTGTTCGGCGGCCATCGGATCCGACAGATCGAGACCTACACGCACCAGCTGCTCCAGAACCTGCGCTGGCTGGCGCCGCCCTGGGTCGATGACCCGGTGGTCGCGATACTGACTCCCGGCATCTACAATTCTGCCTACTTCGAACACGTCTACCTGGCCAAGCAGATGGGTGTCGAACTCGTCGAGGGCTCGGACCTGATCGTCGACCAGGACCGCGTCTTCTCCCGAACGACTCGTGGCCTGCAGCCGGTGCATGTCCTCTACCGGCGCGTGGACGATGACTGGCTGGATCCGGTCTTCGGCCGGTCGGAGAGCCGCCTCGGAGCGGCCGGCCTGATGAACGCGTACCGGGCCGGCGGCGTGGCGATCGCCAATGCCCCCGGCAACGGCGTCGCGGACGACAAGGCGGTCTACGCGCTGGTCCCGAAGATGATCCGCTACTACCTCCAGGAGGAGCCCATCCTGCCGAACGTCAAGACCTATCTCTGCGCCGACCCGGCAGATCGCCGCTACGTGCTCGAGCGCCTGCCCGAGTTGGTCGTGAAGACCGTGTCGGAGGCGGGCGGGTACGGGATGCTGATCGGGCCGGTGGCGAGCCGCGCGGAGCTGGAGAGGTTTCGCCGGCGGATAACCGCGCGCCCGCGCGATTTCATCGCTCAGCCGGTGGTCGCCCTCTCGGTACAGCCTGCCTTCGATGGGCACCGGCTGGCGGCGCGCCACCAGGACCTGCGCCCATTCGTCCTGATGGGGGAGACCGTCACCGTCACGCCGGGCGGTCTGACCCGTGTCGCGCTGCGGCCGGGCTCCCTTGTGGTGAACAGCTCGCAGGGCGGCGGCAGTCGCGACACCTGGGTGGTCGATGCTTAGCCGCGTGGCGGTATCGCTGTACCAGGTCGGCCGGCTGCTCGAGGGCGCCGACCACATGGCGCGGATTCTCGACGTCCATCACAGCGTCTACCTGGACCGGCCGGGCGACCTCTCCGCCGACTACTGGGACCGGTTCCTGGCGCTGGCGGCGCTCCCGGCGGAGGCGGGCTCCGACCCAGGCACGGCCGGCGGCCTCGCCGTGGCAGACATCCGAACCCAAGTTGCCCGCGCCCGGGTGGCCGCGCTCTCGGTCCGGCCGTCGATCTCCTCTGAGCTGTTCGAGCAGCTGACGGTCCTGAATTGGAACTGCCAGGGCGATCACGCCCAAATCCACGCCTACCTCACCGGGGTCCAGCTCGGCGTACAGCTGCTGACCGGCCTGGCGGAGGATTCCATGAACCACGACGAGGCCTGGAACTTCATGCGGCTCGGCCGGTACCGGCAGCGGGCGGTGAACGTGGCGCGGCTGGTCACGGTCAAGCTCTCCGAGCTCGGGGACGAGCCCATCCTATGGGCAGCGGTGCTCAGGTGCTGCTCCGCCTTCGAGGCCTATCGCTGGCGCTTCTCGGCGCCCATCACGGTCGAGGGAGTGGTCGGGTTCCTCCTTTTCGATCGCCACCTGCCTCGCTCGGTGGCCTTCTCCATCAGCGAGGCTCTTGCCTCCGCCCGGCAGATCGACGGTGGCGGCAGCAAATCGGCTCCCCACCGGGTTCTCGGCCGGCTGGCGGCTCTCTTCGACTACACCGACCAGGGGGAGGTCGCCGCCGACCCGTCGGCCTTCGGCATCCATTTCTTCTCCCTCGTCGAGACGCTGGACAGAACCCTTGCCTCAACCTTCTTCCGGCCCAGCAAGGTGGCCTCGACCTCGATGGCCGTCTACAACGACCAGCCCCAGCAGTAGGAACGAAGGAGAGCAGAGCTGTGGCCCGTCTCGAGATCACCCATACCACCCGGCTGACCTATCGGGAAGCGATCGCGGAGACCTACATGGAGATGCGCGTCCGGCCCCTCGACGATGGTGGCCAGCGGTGCCGCGACTTCTCTCTTGATGTGCGGCCGGCGGCGACCGTGCGCGGTTACCGCGATGGCTTCGGCAACCACGTCCTCTACTTCAACCATCTGGCGCGGCATGAGCGGGTCGAGGTGCGTGCCCGCTCCCTGGTCGAGACGGGAGTCGCGGGTGGTGACGCTCTGTGGCCGGTCTTCCCCGAGGACTTCGTCGCATTTCGTCCTCCCGTGCTGGACCTCGCCGGGGTGCGGCAGATCGCCGCCCGGGTCGACCGCGGTGAGGACCGCGTGAAGACACTTGAGGCACTCACCACCCACATCAACACCCACCTGCGCTACCGCCCCGAAACAACCGATGTGTTCACCCAGGTCGATGAGGTGCTCAGGTTGCGCAGCGGCGTCTGCCAGGATTTCGCACACCTCTTCATCGCTGTCGCTCGCAGTCTCCACATCCCCTGCCGCTACGTCTCCGGATACCTCGACCCCATCGGCGGCCGGCGGGGGGCAGGCGCCACGCATGCCTGGGCTGAGGCCTGGCTGCCCGGTCAGGGCTGGCTCGGTTTTGATCCCACCAACCCCATGCGCGCCGCCGAGCATCACGTCCGAGTCGCGGTGGGCCGGGACTACCGGGATGTGCCCCCCACCCGCGGCATTTACCTGGGCCGAGCCGCCGAGCGGATGGAGGTCAATGTCGAGGTCCGGCTCCTCAGCCCGACCTGAGAGGCAGGCCCAGATTCAGCGCCCGCGCGAAATCGGGTGCGCCGGCAGGTAGATGAAGAGGGCGTAGAGGGCCAGGACGATCACCAGGCTCCACAGGAGCACCACCAACAAAAGAAAGTTCGACGTCTTTTGGAGGCGGCTCTTGCCGCCGGTCCGCGCTGCCTCGTGAACCTTTTCCCAGTCAACCGGCTTGACCTTCGCCGAACCCTCCCTGGCGAGGGCGGCGCGCTTTGCCTTCTCAGCCTTGAGGCGCTCGACCTCAGTTGGGTCCATCCAGGCCGGGTACTCCTCCCAGGGGGTCGGCAGCGGGGCCGGCAAGGGGACGGGCAAGGGGATCGGAGAGGCTGCCGGTGGCCCGGTCGCCGGGCTGCCGAACGCTCGGTCGGGCATCGGGGTGCGGGTCCCGGTGAAGGGCGCCCAGGCGGTGCCGTCATAGATGTAGTTGCCGTCCGGCGAGATCGCCTCGTTCCATTGGGAGCCGTCCCAGAACCATTGGCCGTCCTCAGACCAGCCTGTCGTTTCGCTCGCCACGACCCCGCGACTCTACGCGAGTTGACCTTGCTTCGGCTACCCCTGGGGGCCGAAGATCACCACCGCCCGCAGGGCGAGCACTCCAGCCAGCACCAGCGCGGAGGTCCATACCGGTGAGAGCGAGCGCAGCGTTCGATGCGCAAGAAGGGGCACCGCCAGGCCCGCCACCACGACCACCCAGAGCAGGGGGCCGAGACCGGTGAACAGGCTGCCGGCGGTACCCGCGGCAACCACGGTGACCAGGAAGACCACCAGCAGGATCGCCTCGAGGATCACGAAGTAGCGATCGGCGTCGGAAAGCCGGGCGACACTCGATCCCATCTCCGCCCGGCGTCGGCTGATCAGGAGCAGCAGAGCGGCGGAGCCACTCAGGGCAGACGCTACGAAGAGTCCGCCGAGGGGCCAGCCATCGCTCCAGACCGGCTGGTTGGAGACGCTCAGGAGCACGCCTGTATAGGCACAGATGTAGAGGCCGAAGACGGCGCCCAGGAGCATGACGATCTTCCCCAGGATACCCTCGAGCAGCCGGTTCACGGGGCCGTACAGCGCGCCCACGAAGGACACGAAGCTGAGTCCCGCATAGATGGTGAGCGCGTAGACCCCCACCGACATCGGCGACCAGTATTTGAAATTCAACCAGCCCTGGGCCGGGTCGATGATCATGTGCCAGAACTTGAGGGGCTGGCCGAGGTCCACCGTGAGCAGAATTGGACACACCGCCACGAGTGGAAAGGCGGCGAGGAAGGCGAACCGGGCCGCACGCTCGTCACCCGGCCGGCCGAAGAGTCGAAGCAGGACCCCGAGCGTGTAGGTGCCGGCTGAAAGACCGGCCAGGAAGAAGTAACCGAGGATGTACCACTTCCAATCCGGGGCACGAACGTAGTGCTCCGCGAGGAGGATCATCGTCGCCTCCGCTTCGGGCGTGCGTGTTGAGCGGCGGCGGCCGGCGCCGTGGGCGCAGCTCCCACCGGGACGGGGGCCGGTTCAGGGGGCGCCGCCGGCGGCAGTTCGCCCCGGCGGCGGAAGGCGACCAGGCCGGCGATGACGCCGAGCACGGCAGTCACAAAACCTCCGAGGTAACCCGGGAGGTTGTTGCGGGAGGGCAGCACGGCGTTGGCGGCATCGGGAAGGCTGTAGACCTCGGGCTTGTCCATGAGGAGGAAGAAGTTGTTGAGCCCGCCGTAGACGTTCTTGTCGCGCCCGTACAGCTGGGCCTTGGAGTAGCCCTGCTGATGAAGCGCGGCGAGGCGCGCGTCAGCCAGCTGGTGCAGCTGCTCGACGTTGCCGAATTTGATCGACTGGGTGGGACAGACCTGCGCACAGGCGGGCATCCGGTTGTCCTTCAGCCGGTCGTAGCAGAGCGTGCATTTGTGCGCGGTGCCGGAGGCGGCGCTGAACCCGATCACGTTGTACGGGCAGGCGGAGATGCAGTTCCGGCAACCGTTGCAGACCTCCTGCTGGATGTACACGGTGTCGAACTCGGTGCGGACGATCGCGTTGGTCGGACAGACCTCCATGCAGCTGGCGTGCTGGCAGTGCTTGCAAACATCGGACATCATCAGCCACGCCTGGCCCCCGCCGGTGGCGACCGGAGCGGCGACCGCATGAGTCTCGTTCGGCATCTGTTCGATGAACTTGACGTGGCGCCAATTCTCCGCATCGAGCTGCCCTGTGTTGTCGAAGCTGTCGAGGAGCAGGTTCGGCTCGTTGCCGGCCAGCCCATTCCACTCCTTGCAGGCCACCTCGCAGGCCTTGCATCCGATACAGATGCTGGTGTCCGTGAAAAAGCCGGCCTGTGTTATCTGCGTGGCCATTGAATTAGAACCCCATCAGGTTGGGCGTGATTTTCGTGAAGCCACGCTCGCGGGCAAATAGATCGAGAGGCAGGGCGACGATCTCGTCGACAACCGGCACGGCGGAGAGGTCCTTGGGCAGGTCCACGTTCACCAGGTAGTGATGGCACTCATCACAGGCGTCGATGCGAAGGTGGGCGAAATGAGCGGGGTCGGAGAAGATCGGCAGCTTCCCGGAATCGGTGCAGCCACAACCGGCGCAGCACAGCCGGGGATGAACCCAGGTCGATGAGCAGTGCGAGCAGAGCAGGTAGCGCGGCCCTGTGACCAGCGCCTCGGGGGAGGGCGCGAAATAGCTCAGCTGGGGCGCGGCTCCGCAGACCGGGCAGTGCCGCCCGTCGGCAGCGGGAGTCCCGGTCGCGGCGGCCAGGGCGGGCAGCGCCTCGAGCACCGGGCTGGTCGCCGCGCGACCCAGGAAAGCTTCGGCCGGCGCCAGCGCCTCGCCCCGCAGCCATTGCGTCACGAGGTTTTCGAGGTCAGCCGCATGGAAGCGGTCGAGGAGCTGTTCTTTCAGTCCCGAGGGACCCGATGCGAGCGCCACAGCCAGGATCCCCGGCAGCACCTCGGCGACGACGAATGGCGCCAGCTCGGCCGCACCGGGCGCGGTGCGAGTGGCGTTCAGATGGGCGGCCGACTGTACCTCGCAGAGCGCCGCATAGAGGGTCAGCATCTCGCCGGCGTGGGGATAAACCTCGCTCAACTCCGCGGCGCGGCGGCGCCGCTCGGCCCAGAGCTCGGCGCTGGTCAGTAGTGGTTCGAGGAGTGATTTCATCGGGTTCAGATCTTCTTGATGTCCACGAGGAAGGCCTTGAATTCGGGCGTCCGGGAGTTGGCGTCGCCGACAAACGGGGTCAGGGCGTTGGCCAGCCAGTGTTTGGCGAGTTCCGGGTTCTTGTCGGCCGACACACCGACAAAGCCCCAGTGGATGGGAATCCCGATGTGATAGACCTTCTTGCCGCCCACCGTCATGGGGCCCAAACGCTTGGTGACCAGGGCGGCGACCTCGAGCTTGCCCCGGCCGTTGAAAACCCTCACCCGGTCACCGGTCTTGATCCCCTTCTCCTGGGCCAGCTCCTGGGGAATCTCGACAAAGGCCTGGGGCTGGAGCCCCACCAGCAGGGGCACGTGCTGGGTGACGTAGTGC
>CAXMLP010000116.1:0-4757 GCA_964194225.1 uncultured bacterium
CAGGGTTGTCGCCGTGGTGTGGCGGGCGACGTGGGGTGACTTGAAGGACCACGCGCCGAGCTTTTGGCGGATCTTTTTCACGATGTGCCTGGCGCCGGCTGGCGTCAGGCGTCGCGCCCGATCATCGGCGACCGAGCGGTCGTAATTGACGAAGAGCGCCATCGAGGTGTCCGTGCGCTCCCGCAGGTAATCCTCCACGGCGCCCTTGGCGTCCTTGGTCAGGAAGACGGGTCGCTGCTTGTTGCCCTTCCCGGTCACCACCAGGCGAGTCCCCTGGCGGGGGATGTCCGTCCGCTCCAGCGCCAGCGCCTCGCTGATCCGGCAGCCCGTTGAGATCAGGAAGTGGACAAGGGCTCGATCTCGCTTGTCGATCAGCGATTCAGTCGGCAGGTCCGCGAGCAGGTGCGCCAGCTCAGCAGGCTCGATTGGCTTTGGGAGCCTCTCGGCCAGGCGGGGGACTGTGATCCCGTTTGAGAGGTCCTTTTCGACCAGCTGCTCCCTCGCCAGCCAGCGCAGCCAGGAGCGGATGGCGACCAACGCCCGGGCCCGTGAGGAGGGGCTCTTGAGCTCGCCAGCCAGGTGGCGCTGGAAGGCACGGAGGTCCTCGCGACGGAGGTCTGCCATCTGCATTGAATGTCCCATCGCGGCCAGGAATCCGCCGAGCCGCCGGATCTCCTGCGAATAGGCCCGGACCGTGTTCGGGCTGCGGTTTGCCTCCACCTGGAGCCAACCGAGGTACTCGTCCGACGCGGCTGTGAAATCGATTGCCATGGCTGCCGCCGGCGGCAAGCATAATTCAGTACGGATGGCGCGTCCTCTTCGCGTGGTCGATGACTATCGGTCCGCTCCGCAGGAGGCGCGGCAGCCGGTGGATGACTTCGGGTTCGACGTCGCCTACACCGAGCGCCTGCTGCCGCTGATGCAGTGGTTCTATCAGCACTATTGGCGCGTCGATGCCGAGGGGGTCGAGAACGTTCCCGCGACCGGCCGGGCACTCCTCGTCAGCAACCACGCAGGGGTCGTTCCCTGGGACGGGGCGATGATCCGGACCGCGATCATGGTCGAGCACCCAGCGCCTCGCCACGGCCGGATGCTGGTCGTGGATTGGGCCTTCCAGATGCCGTTCGTGTCCGAATTTTTGATGCGGACGGGCAACGTCGTCGCCCATCCCAGCAATGCCACGACGCTGCTCGAACGCGATGAGCTGGTCGGGGTTTTTCCCGAGGGCGTGAAGGGAGCCTCGAAACCCTTTCGCGAGCGCTACCGGGTGGCGCGCTTTGGGAGAGGTGGCTTCATCCAGGTGGCGCTGCGGACGGGGACGCCGATCATCCCCGTGGCCGTGGTGGGATCAGAAGAGATTCACCCCGTAATCGCCGAGCTGCCCCTGGTGGCCGAGATCCTCGGCCTGCCCTCCTTTCCGATCACGCCCACCTGGCCGGCGCTGGGATTGCTGGGGGCACTGCCCCTCCCTTCGAAATGGATGATCGCCTTTGGCGAGCCGATCGACCTCAGCGAGTATCAGCCCGAAGCGGCCAATGACCCCGCCGTGGTGCTGGAGCTCAGCGAGAGGGTCCGGGCCTGGGTCCAGGAGAAGCTTTACGAGATGTTGCCCCGCCGCCGGTCACCTTTTTACTAGGTCCGGATTCGGCCGCCGCCGCTCGCTTCGGCCGGGATACGCGCACCTCGCTGTAGCCGACCCCCTTGGCCGCATCGATCGTCGTCGGTCCCGCCGTGCGATTGACCTGGATGTGGATCTTCTCGGGCGTTTTCGGTTGCTGCTTGGGGATCCGGATCTCCAAGAGCCCGTGCTCAAAGCTAGCCTGGGCTGCCTCGAACCGGCATTCCACGGGCAGCATCACCTGCCGCAGGTACTCGATGCCCCGGATCTCCTGGTGGAAGTATTCGCGCTCGGCAACCTCGGCCTTGGCGCGGAGCGTCAGCACCCCATCGTGGCAATTGATGTCGATGGCGTCGGGAAGGACGCCGGGGAGGGCGGCTTCGATGAAGACCTCGGAGTCGGTCTGGTGGACGTTGATCGGCATCGGCTCGCCCCGCCCCTGCCTCTGGGGAGACTGCGAAGCGGCCTGGAGCATCTGCTCCAACATGTCGCGCATCGGGTTGTTGTCGTAGAGGCGCCAGCGGATCATCACTTAATTATGCGACGAGGGCAGACTCGCGTTAGGTAACGTCGCAGGTGAGAGATGGATGCGCCCCTGAAGCCACTCCTGCGAGGTTGGTCGCACGCGATCGGTGCCGTCTTCGCGGTGGCCGGAACGATCGTTCTCCTGGCGCTCACCTGGCGCCAGCCGGCCAAGGCGGTCACCATGCTGGTATACGGCGCCAGCCTGGTTCTCCTGCTGGCCGTGAGCGCGATCTATCACATCGGCAACTGGCGGCCCCGAGCGCGGGCGACCCTGCGCGCCTTCGACCACGCGAACATCTTCCTATTCATCGCCGCCAGCTATACCGCCATCGGGTTCAATGCTTTCCCCGGGTACTGGCGGGTCGCAATCCTGGGCTCGATCTGGGTGCTCGCCGTGGTCGGCATGGCGGCGGTCACCCCCGCGTTCCGGTTGCCACGGTGGGCGCTGGCGAGCCTTTACGTCGGCCTCGGTTGGGTCGGCATCATCGCGGTGCCCCAGATCGCGGCCTCCCTCGGCCTGGCCGCGGTCGTCCTGGTGCTGGCCGGCGGGTTCCTCTATTCGATCGGGGCCGCTGCCTATGCCCTCAAGCGCCCCCGCCTGTGGCCGCGGACCTTCGGCTACCACGAGCTGTTCCACCTTCTGGTCCTGGCCGCCAGCGTCAGCTTTTTCCTGGTCATGGTCCTCTACGTGGTGCCCTACCAGAGGAGCTGAAACCGATCGCCGGGCCTACCGCATGAGCGGCCGGTTTTGAGCGAGTTCCGACGAACCGCCGACATCCGCGGCGACGCGGCAAGGTTTGACTACGGCCGCCGTTCTCGCAATTGATCACCGTGATCTCAGAGACAAGGGAGATGAGGGTCTCCGGTACCGGGTTCTGGGGACCCGGCCGGACGCGGATGGCATCGGCCGGGGGGGCGATGCTGCTGGCCGTTGGGCTCGCCTTCTTCGTCTTCGGCCACGGCCCCGGCAGCCTGGTCTGGCTGAATGGTTCCGCAACTCGCTGGTTGCCCTTCGCCGGCAGTGGCGTCACCTGGCTCCCCTTCCAGAACAATGTCGAGTGGCTGCCCTTCGGCACCCACAAGCCGGCGCCGTCGCCGAGCCGTCCCTCGCCGTCGCCGTCTCCCAAGGTGCCGGTGGTCCTGCCGCCGGCCGAGCCGACTCCGAAGGCGACTCCGACCCCGACTCCGACTGCCAAGCCGACCCCGACGCCTGAGCCAACCCGAACGCCCACGCCTCGCCCGACGGCCACGCCGACGCCGACCCCCACGGCGACCCCCGCGCCGACTCCCACACCAACGCCCGCACCAACGCCGACTCCCAGCCCGACGCCGATCGCAATGCCCGGCCCGCTCGGCTCGGTGCTGTTCCGCGACAACTTTGAGTCCACCCCGCTTGGAACGACGATCACTGGCTGGCGGGTCCCGTCGCCGCCACCCCCAACGCCCACGCCGACTCCCGTTCCGGGCACGCCGCCGCCACCCACCCCGACTCCTGCGCCGACGCCCACACCGACTCCGGCGTTCTCGATCATCGCCGACGGCGCCCACGGCCATGTGCTGAGCCTCCCCGGCGCGGGTTGGCCGGTGGCCTCAACGGGTGCCAGCACCTGGACCAACTACCAGGTCAGCGCCGATGTGAAGACCAACCCGGTCGACGGCCACGCCCGGGTCATCGCCCGTTATCGGGACGACAAGCACTACTACGCGTGCGGGCTCGACCATGCCGAAGGCTCCAGCGCCCCCCAGCTCTTCCTCGGCAAGGTCTGGGATGGCTACTGGTACACCTTCGAGACCACGCCCTATGCGTTCAACTCCGCGAGCTGGTACCACATCGACTTCGCGGTCCAGGGGAATGATCTCTACTGCCAGGTGACGGACGGCAGCACCGGCCGCCGCGCGATCCTCCACGACGTCAAGAGCTACTTCCCGGCCGGCGGGATCGGCGCCACCGGCGAGCATGCCGAATTCGACAACTTCGTCGTCAGCGCCCTCCCTTAGGAGGTGGACTCAGCCCGAGATCGTCACGTCCGCATGCGCGCAGCGCGCGAGGTCGGTGGTGTGCTGGCTACCGGCGAAGTTGCAGGCGATCAAAGTGGCCGGGCCCACCGCGACATCCTGCGGCACGACACCCTCGGCGCTGAAAGAACCGTCTGGCTGAACCTTGATCCCGGCATTGATGGGATGGACGAGGTCCTTTTGGAGAATCCCGGCCTCGGCCTCGCGCCTGGGGTCAAGCCCGGTTCCCGACACGCGGATCGCCGCGCCCCGGCGCAGCGGCCCGGCCGGGCTCACCACAAGGCTCCGGGACACAGCTGGGCTGGCGGAGGCGGCCGGCTCAGTGGGGCTCCCCGTCGAGCCGGGGGTGCCGCCGTCGGTGGGGAGAAACTGCGGCCCCACCACGGCCACCAGCGCGCCCACCGCAGCGACCGCGACGAGCGCGGCCACGGCGATGAGCCAGCGGCGTCGGCGCGGCCGGCCGCCGGGCGGGGCGCCTTCGGGGGGTGCGCTCGCCGCCACCGCTTGGATCGACCCTCGCGCCGGCACCGCGCCCGCCGGCATCGCCATCGTCGGCAGCGCTGCCGACACCGGCCGGCGCTCGTCCAGGCGCCCGGCC
>CAXMLP010000117.1:0-10684 GCA_964194225.1 uncultured bacterium
TACCGCGCCCCGGCTCGACCCCTACACCTACGTCCGGACCTTCTCTGGCTGGGCCTATGTCGCCTTCGTGATTGATGTGTTCTCCCGTTACATCGTCGGCTGGCAGGTCTCGCGCTTCCTCCGCGCCGAACTCGCCCTCGACGCCCTCGAGATGGCCATCTGGGCGCGCCGCGGTGAGCGCCTCGACGGCCTTATCCACCATTCGGACCGCGGCGGCCAATATTTGGCCATTCGTTACACCGAACAGCTCGCGGAGGCCGGCGCGATGACCTCGGTCGGATCCCGCGGCGATAGCTATGACAACGCCCTGGCGGAATCGTTCCACGGCCTCTACAAGGCGGAGCTGATTCGCAAAGACGGCCCCTGGCGAGGCCTCGACGACGTCGAGTACGCGACCCTGGACTACGTCGGCTGGTTCAACAACCGCCGTCTCCACGGCGAAATTGGCATGGTCCCGCCGGCCGAGTTCGAAACCTCGTACTACGCTCTGTCAACCCCGGCCATCGTGGTCGGTTCCCAATAGACCGAGTCTCTATGAAACCCGGGGCGGTTCATCAGGGAATGGGCGTCAGCCCAGGGCAGGTTTGGTTGTGAAATGAGTCTCGATCCACAGCGGCAGCCTGAGATTGTGCTCGAGCGAGATGGCCCCGTGGCGCTGCTCACCCTGGCCGCTCCGGCCCGTCGCAACGCCTTTCTGCCCGCGATGGTGGAGGAGCTGATCTCAGCCTGCGAGGAGATCGATGCCGATTCCGGCATCGGAGCCGTGGTGCTCCGCGCCGAGGGCGAATCCTTCTGCGCTGGTGCCCACCGCGACACCCTGCGTGATGCCGGCCGCGACCCTGCTCAGTCCGATAACTACCGGCTTCTTGGCCAGACCTACCGGGCCTTCGCGCGGGTGGGCGAGCTGGCGCCCCCCACCGTGGCCGCGATCCGGGGCGCCGCGGTTGGCGCCGGCGTCAACCTGGCCCTGGCAACCGACCTGCGTGTGATCGCCCACGAGGCCCGCCTCATAACCGGGTTCGGCCGGATCGGGATCCATCCCGGTGGCGGCCATTTCGCCCTTCTAGGGCGGCTGGTCGGCAGGGACGCGGCCGCCGCCCTCGGCCTCTTCGGCGTTGAGATCGACGGCCGCCGTGCAGCGGCGATCGGCCTTGCCTGGGAGTCGCTGCCCGCCGAGGAGGTCGAACCGCGAGCGATCGCACTCGCCCAGCAGGCCGGCGCCGACCCGGAGCTGGCCCGGCACGCGGCGCGCTCCATGCGGCTCGAGCTGGGACCGCCCGCCCTCAGCTGGCCGGCGGCGCTCGAAGTTGAACGAGCGGTGCAGATGTGGTCGCTGCGGCGGCGGTCCGAGAGCGGCTGAGCATTGGCTGACCCGGACGCCTGATGGGAATGCACCCGCCGTCCGGTGGCGGACCGCCTCTATTCATGTGGGGCAGGGGTTCTCGGCTCAAGCCGGAGAGCGGCCCGGCGGTGAGCGGCCTGACCGGCGACCCCGGACTCGAGGAGCCCGCCGAGGAGGAGGGGCCCAAGGACCTGCGAGGTCGCTGGATTAACTTCCGGCAGTCCTTCACCGGTACTGTCGCGGCGCTGCCAAGGGTGCTCCGGCTGGTCTGGGAAGCGAGCCCGGGGGTCACCCTCGCCCTCTTCGCGGCGACCGTGGTGGCGGGCGTCATTCCCGCCGTCTCGGCCTACACGGCCAAGCTCCTGGTCAACGCCGTGGTCGACGGGATCCAGGTCCGCGCCGCCCACCGTCCCGACACGACGTCATTCAGCCTCGGGCCCTTTCACACACCGGTCTTCACGACCGTCGGCGGGATCGTCTTCCTGGCTGCGATCCAGCTTGGCATCTTCGCCCTCGTCTCTTTGCTCGGCACGATCCGGAACATCACTCAGCAGCTGCTCCAGAACTCGGTGGCGATGCGCATCCAGCTGACGGTTATGGAGAAGGCGGCCGAGCTCGACCTGCCCTTTTACGAGGACCCCGCCTCCTACGATCTGCTTCGCCGAGCTCAGACGGATTCGATCAACCGGCCGGTGATGATGATCCAGACGGCCTTCGGGCTGCTCCAGACCGCGCTCACCTTTGTGACCATGATCGCCCTGCTGATCGTCGTCAGCCCGCTCCTGGCGGTGATCGCTCTGCTCTCGCCAATCCCCGCCTTCATCGCCGACACCCGCTACGGCTGGCGGGGTTACGCGATCGCCCGCTGGGGCTCGCGCCTCCTCCGCCGCATGCAGTACCTGGTGACGTTGCTGACGACGGACAGCTTCGCCAAGGAGGTCAAGCTCTTCGGCCTCGGCGGGTACTTCATTGCTCGCTATCGGCTGATCGCCGAGGCCTATTACGGGACCCAACGGCGCCAGCTCTCGCGGCGCTACCTGACCGGCTTCGCGTGGGGCCTGCTCAGCACGATCGCCACCGCGGCGACCTACCTCTACGTGGCGCTCCAGGCGGTGGCCGCGAAGTTGACCCTGGGCGACCTCACCCTCTACACGACTGCGGCGTCGTCCGTTCAGGGGTCCATCCAGGGCATCCTGGGCGGCTTCTCCTCGATGTACGAGCACAACCTCTACCTCAATAACCTCTACGAGCTGATGGACGTCAAGCCGCTCCTGCCCAACCGGGCGGACCCGCTGCCGCTCCCCACGCCCTTGCGCGGGGAAATCACTTTTGACAACGTCTCCTTCTCCTATCCAGGCGGGGCGACCAACGCTCTCACAGACCTCAGCTTCACGATTCGACCGGGCGAGACGCTGGCCGTGGTGGGCCGCAACGGAGCCGGCAAGACAACCCTTTTCAAGCTCATCTGCCGCCTCTATGACCCCACTGTGGGGCGGATTCTCATCGACGGAGTCGACATCCGGGAGGTCGACCCCATCCGGCTTAGACAGCAGATCGGCGCCATGTTCCAGGACTACGTCACCTACCAGGCGACCGCCGCGGAGAACATCGGACTGGGCCACCTGCCGGGCGTGGCCGACCGGCCGGCCATCGTGACCGCCGGCAAGCGAGGCGGTGCCGATGAATTGCTGAGCGGCCTGCCGGCGGGATATGACACCGCCCTCGGCAAGTGGTTCGACGCCGGCGTCAACCTGTCCGGCGGGGAGTGGCAGAAGGTCGCTCTTGCCCGCGCCTTCATGCGGGAGGCCCCCATCCTCCTTCTCGACGAACCGACAGCCGCCCTCGACGCCCAGGCCGAGTTCGACCTGTTTGAGCGACTCGACACCCTGACCACAGGAAGGACCGCCGTCTACATTTCCCATCGTTTCTCCACCGTGAGAAGAGCTGACAGGATCGTCTTCCTGGAAGCGGGCCGGCTCGTCGAGGAAGGGACCCATGATGAGTTGATGCGGCTCGACGGCCGGTATGCCCGCCTCTTCCGGATGCAGGCCGCGGCCTACACAGATGGCGAGGTGCCCGAACTCGACCAGGCGGCCAAGAGCTTCTGAAGCGCCCACAACCCACCCTCCGCGGTGGCCCCAGAAGCCCTTAGGGAAAAAGCGTTTAGCTGATAGCCATAATGTTAGGTAATGTGCTACAGTATGTCTTGGAGGTGATCAAATGATCCATTTGCTAGTCGTCGCGGCGGTCGTCCTGTTCGTGCTCTGGCTACTCTTCCATGCAGCTGGTGGGCTGGTCCATCTGCTCTGGTTGGGAATCGTCATCCTCGCAGTGATCTGGCTCGTGGGCCTCTTCCGGGGCCGCCGGACCACCACCTACTAAAAGTCAGCCAAAGAAATCAAGCCTGGCTCTTCGGAGCCAGGCTTTCTTGTTCCCCCGCCTTGGTGGGCCCTTCCAATTCCTTCAGCCGCAGGCTGTGAAGGTGACTGGACCAGTCCCTTCGACGGTCGTCAGGGAGTGACCCCCGGCGTACTTTTGCAGAACCGAGCGCAGGGCCATCGTGGCGGCCGCGCCATTCATCACAAAACGTGTTCTGACACAGGCCTTGTCACCGAGTTCCCAAGCGACGTAGCGATCTCCTGACCAGCCCAGCGCGACCGCCTGGTGCTCAGCGTCGGAAACCTGGCCGCTCTCGGTGAGGGGCGCCATCACCAGCCGAAGCCCGAACTCTCCGAGCACTCCCCGATCGATGACCGGGCCATCCGCCAACGGAGCCTCGACGGGAGAGGGGCCGCTGTTGCCGGCCAGAAAACGATCCGGATGGAGCACTTCGGCGGTGGTGGTCGGTGGTGCGGTGAAGGCCGCGTCCAGTCGGGCCTGCCCCCCGCTGATGATGATCGACTCCGTGAAGCGGGGCCCGACAACATAGGGAAAGGCTTCCAGTTCAATCAGCACCAGGGGCACCTCCGGCGGTGGCCGGCCGATCGCGCCGTCATCAGACCGGATCTGCCGGCGCTCCGCCTCGGTGAGACTGGCCAGGTACTGGCGCTCGATGCGCACCGCGTCTCCTTCGACGAGCGTCCGGAACGCGAGGTCGCTCTCATCGTCGTCGTGGCTCGGCCGGTCGATCGAAAACCATTGGTCCTGCAGCGCATGCGTGAGCTCATGGACGACAACCCGCCTCACTCCCGGCGACGCTTCGACGCCCCGGACCACAAGCTCCTTGGTCTTGGGTTCGTAATACCCGACGACCGTCGCTCCCAGCAACGCCTGCTCGGCGCGGACCAGATCCGGATGGCCCTGGAGCAGGCCGAGCGCCTCGAGAACCTTGGCTTCAGTCCGGAGGGCGGCTTCGTCCTGGCCCCGCTTGCCGGCCAGCCGCGCCCGGAATTCTGCATCGGGCAGGCCGAGCACCTTCACGGCGCTCTTGAACCTGAGGCCCCGATGTTCCTCGACGAAGCTCACCGCGACCGGGATGAATGCCTCCAGAGAGCCGGCCGGTGCGGAGGCCTCGCCCGCGGGCAGCCCGACCACCGGCGAGCTGGGTGAGGCAGCCGCGCTCGGCGGTGCACTGCGCGTGCCGTGCTGGCTGGAAAGCGGGAGACTGCAGCCAGCGACCAAGGAGACGAGCAGCACGAGCGCGATCCGGGCCATGGCGAATGACCATGATCTGCCGGCACCATACCCGGCTGCCGTGGCGGTCAGAGGCCGGTCGGCGGAGGCAGCGGGGCCTGGGCCGGGTCAAAGCAGTCTTCCATTCCATCCGAGGACGCGGCTCGCGCATTGACGGGGGGCAGCGCAAACAACTTCTCGCAGTACTTAACGACGCTTACGTGGGAATGCTGCGCCTTGGAGATGTGGCCCTTTTTCGCATATGGGCCGATCGCGAGACAGGGGACGCGGCCACCAAATCGGAACTGGGTGCCGTCGGTCCACTTTTCCACCTGTGGCGGGTTCACATGGTCAGCCCAACCACCCCAGTCATCCCAGGTGATGAACACGGTCACCTTTGGCCAGAGGCCGCCTTTGACTATCGCCTTCAGCTGCTCGAGGGTCCATTGCATCCCCTTGGTGACGTTGCCCACTCCGGCCGCCAGGTCGGCGGGCGTGTCCGCCGGGTGCTCGCTCAGCCCGTGATCAGCGTATACCCAGGACACGCTCGGCAGCTTGCCCGCGGCGGCATCCGTCGCGAATCGCTGCGATGGCAATTTGTGGCCCTGGGTGTACTTCAGCAAGTCGAACACATAACCGCCGTAATTGCCCCAGCTGAGCTTGGCCGCGTCCAGCTGCGCGGGCAGCGTGGGCAGGTCGTAGACCGGCCCTCCCGAGCCCGTTCGATAGCCGCTGGGCGGGTTATCGACGAGGGGCGAGGCGGCAGCCACGAGCATCAGGTGATTGGGGGTCGAGGGACCCGCCACATCGGTGAAGTAGCGATCGCAGAGGCTGTACTGGCGGGCGAGCGCCCAGTAGCCGGGAATGTCCGCCTCGCCGAACCCCAACCGAGCCGCGGTGGTGGCGCGCGTCAGCCAGGCGGCATGGCGATGGTTTGGGTCGTGGAGCGGGGGGTTGGGGGAGGCCGGCAGCTTGGGGTCGCCGTCCGCACCCGGGAACTTGCCGAAGTAATTGTCGAAGCCGTGGTTCTCCTTGACGATGATGACCACGTGCTGCACTGGCGAAGCAGCGGTCATCGGCAGTCTCGCCCGGTCGCCGGCGCGCGCTTCATGCCCGCACCGCCGCGCCGTATACGGAGGTCAGCCAGCTTCGTCGGGCGCCGCCCCGGACGACTTCGAAATAGCGCTTCTGAATGGCCGCCGTGATCTCTCCCATCGCACCGCCACTGACCACGTAGCCGTCGATCTCCGCGATCGGCTGCACCTCCATCGCCGTCCCCGCGAAGAACAGTTCCTCGGCGACGTAGAGCTCGGTGGCGTCCACCTCCCTCTCTTCCACCTCCAGCCCCAGCTCTCGCCCGAGCTCGATCACCGTTTCGCGTGTTATCCCCTCCAAAATCGCATCCGTGATACGCGGCGTCACCAGCCGCCCCCGGCGGATCAGGAAGATGTTCTGGCCGGGCCCCTCTGAGACCTTCCCTCGCTCATTGAGGAGGACCGGGATGTCGAAACCTTTGAGGTTGGCGTCGAGCATGGCGACGCGGCTGTTGATGTAGTTGGCGCTCGCCTTGACCCGCGGTGAGATGGCGTTGTCGCTCGGCCGGCGCCAGGCGCTGATCGTCGAGCGGACCCCGGCGGTCAGCTTGGGGCTGGGCTCTTTGGGAAAGGCCAGCATGTAGACGCCGGTGGGGTCGGTCTCGCCGGCGGCCAGGCCTTCCAACACGTCGAAGTAGGCGACGACGCGGATGTGGGCATCGGTCCGAACCTGGTTTGCCCTCAGCAGCTCGAGCAGCCCTGCGGCGAGCTCCTCGCGGGAATGCTTGATCCGCATGCGGAGGACGCGCATCGAGGTTCCGAACAGGCGGTCGAGGTGGTCCGCGAGTCGGAATACGAAGAGATCCTCACCGTCGCCGGCGCGGTAGGCTCGCAGGCCCTCGAAGACACTCGCTCCGCGGAGCACGGCGTCGCTGTTGACATGAATGCGGCTCTCCGCCCAGGGCGTGATGCGGCCATTCATCCAGGTGTTGCTTGGGGTCATCCCGGGATTATGCATGCCCCGCGGAAACGGGAGGTCGATTTCGAACGCCCTCCCGATGAAGGCGGTCGCCGAGCGCCGAGTGGGGCCCTAACCTGGGAGGTCGAAGAAGTGTCGATAGGCGTTGAGCATGAAGAACAGCCCGGTCACTCCGAGCAGACCGCTCGCCCATACCAGCAGGATCGCCCGAGCCACGATGGCGACCGAGGCGAGCACGATGGCGATCTGGAAGGCCGCCTCGGCGACCTCCAGTGACTTGTGGCGGCGGTGGGCGTTCTCGCGCTCCCCCTGCAGCTCCTTCGCCTTTATGAGGAGCTCTTCCTTCTGAGCCTTTTTCTTCGCGGCATCCGCTTTGAACTCACCGATCGCAGTCTTGGCGGCCGCCTGGTCGGGAAAGTTCGCGCTGAGGACAGTCAGGGTCTTCGCGTTCTGCTCCCCCAGGCGTTGCTTGAGAGAATCGGCCTGGAACTCGGCGTAGGTGTCCGCGACCTGGATCTCTTTGAGGATCGTGTCCTCCGAGGCCTTGGTGGCGGTCAGCGACGAAATGGCCAGGAAGGCGGCGAGGACTGCCACCAGGATGGCGACGCGCTTGCCGAAGATTTCGCGGCCCTCGCCGGCCGCGACAGTCTGCTCGTGTCTCTCCATCGCCTCCCGTCCTTCCATGCCGGACACAAAATAGCCGAAGTGCAGGCAACCCGCTTGCCGCGTCGGTGCGACAATCGCCCGCAATGAGAACAATCACGGGACTCCAGGGCTATCGAGAACTGGTCGGGCAGCCGCTTGGCGAAAGCGATTGGGTGACGGTCAGCCAGGAGCAGGTGAACCAATTCGCCGAAGCGACGGGCGACCACCAATGGATCCACGTGGACATCGACAGGGCGCGCCAGGGGCCGTTTGGCGGCACCATCGCGCATGGCTTCCTGACCCTCTCCCTGATCCCCGCCCTCTCCGGTGGCCTGGTGGAGGTCGAGGGTGTCCGGATGGGCATCAATTACGGCCTCAATCGGGTCCGCTTCCCCTCTCCGGTGCCGGTCGGTTCCCGCCTCCGCGCCTCCGTCCGTAACCTTTCTGTCGAGGACGTCAAGGGTGGCATTCAGATCGTGAACGAGGTGACCATCACGGTTGAGGGCCAGGAAAAGCCGGCCTGCGTCGCCGAGACGGTCACCCGACTCTACGACTGAAGGTAAATAGAAGCATTGGCACTGATCCACGACCTTCTCGGCCAGCGTCAATGCTTCTCGTTCGAGTTCTTTCCCCCCAAGAACGAGGAGGAGCAGGTGCGCCTCCAGGAGACCATCCGCGAACTCGAGCCTCTCCAGCCGGCCTACGTCTCGGTCACCTATCGGGGGGGGCGGAGCTCGCGGGAACGGACCACCGCCGTCGTTTTGGACCTGCTCCGAACCACCTCAATCACGCCGATGCCGCACCTCACCTGCGTCTCGCACACGCGAGCGGAGCTCCGCGAGATCGTCTCCACCTTTGTGGCGGCCGGGCTGCCGAACCTGCTCGCCCTGGGCGGGGATCCGATCGCCGAGGAGTCGCCCGGTGAGCTGGCCCATGCAGTCGAGCTGGTGGAGCTGGCCCGATCCGTCGGCAGCCGGTCGATCGGAGTCGCCGCTCAGACCGCCGGCCATCCTCGCTCCAAGAACCTGAGCGGCGATCGCGATCGGCTTGCCGCCAAGCTGGCGCTGGCGGATTTCGCGATCACGCAGTTCTTCTTCGAGCGAGACGAATACCTGCGGCTGGTCGACGACATGGCCGCCCGCGGGCTGCACAAACCCATCGTCCCCGGCATCATGCCGATCACCAGCCTTGGTTCGATCAGCCGGATGGCCGAGCTGTCCGGCTACCGAGTGCCGGCACCCGTGGTCGCCCGGCTGGAGGCGCTCGAATCCGACCCCGCTGCGGTTCGCAGCGCCGGCATCGAGATGGCCAGCGAGCTCTGTCGCCAGCTGCTGGAAGCCGGCGCTCCCGGGCTTCACTTCTTCACCCTCAACCGATCGACGGCGACCCGAGAGATCTATCGATCGCTCGGTCTCGCGGCGGTCTGAAGGAAAGCCTCGAGAAAACGCATGAGTGCAAAGAGCACGGTGATCGTGGCGGGGGCTCGCACGCCGATCGGCAAGTTCGGCGGAGCCCTCAGCTCGATTCCCGCCGTGGAGCTGGGTGGGATCGCCATCCGCACCGCCGTCGAGCGCGCGGGGGTCCGCCCCGAGGCCGTCCAGTACGTGATCATGGGCCAGGTCCTCCAGGCTGGCACCGGCCAGATCACGGCCCGCCAGGCCGCCATTCACGGCGGGCTGCCAATTGAAGTGCCCGCCCTCACCATCAACAAGGTCTGCCTCTCAGGACTCAACGCCATCGCTCTGGCCGACCAGCTGATCCGCGCCGGAGAGATCGAGGTGGCGGTCGCTGGTGGCATGGAATCGATGTCGCAGGCCCCCTACCTGGTTCCCAAGGCTCGGTTCGGAGCGCGGATGGGCAACACCGAAATGGTCGACTCTATGGTGCACGACGGCCTCTGGTCGACCTTCCTGGGGGCACATATGGGCGCCTCCTCGGACGAGGTGAACGGGGAGCTCGAGATCAGCCGGGAGGAGCAGGACGAATGGGCGGCGCGCTCCCACCGGAGGGCGGCGGCAGCGTGGGTAGAGGGTAGGTTGGCTGCGGAGACGGTGGCGGTCCAGGTGCCTGGCCGGCTGGGGCCGGTCAGCGTCATCCAGGACGAGGGCTTTCGAACTGATACCAGCGTCGAGTCGCTCTCCCGACTGGCCCCCGCCTTCCGCCGCGAAGGCACCATCACGGCCGGCAATGCATCGCAGATCTCCGACGGAGCCGCCGCCGTCGTCGTCATGTCGAGGGAAAGGGCGGAGCGGGAAGCACGACCGATGCTCGCCGAGGTGGTCGCCCATGGCATGAGCGCCGACCGCTTCGCGTGGCTTCATACGGTTCCCGCGATCGCAATCAGAAATGCCCTCGCCAGGGCGGGGTTGACGGTTGACCAGCTGGAACTGCTCGAGGTCAATGAGGCATTCGCCGCAGTGGCTCTGAATGCGACCAGGATTCTCGGGCTGGATTCCGAACGCGTCAATGTCAACGGTGGCGCGGTCGCGCTCGGCCATCCGATCGGAGCGAGCGGCGCTCGCCTGGCCCTGACGCTGGCCTACGAGATGCAGCGACGGCAGCTCGACCTGGGCGCGGCCGCACTCTGTGGTGGTGGTGGTCAGGGCGACGCACTCATCCTCCGCCGGCTGGGCTGAACCGTAACCGATCCAGGCAACGGCGATTTGTCGCTTTTCGGCGACAGAAGACGTGATAGCGTATCGGATGGATTTCATCGGGGGAAGGTGCGATTTTGGCTGCCCATTTGGGGAATCGTGGCTGTGCTGACGCCGAGTCAGAGCCCGGGCTCTCGGCGGACCGCCGCAAGCGGCGCCGCGCGGGCGCGCTCGGCGCGGGGGTGGCTCTATCGGTGCTGGCCACCTTCCTGCCCGGTCAGGCGGGCGCTGATCCCCGTCCTTTCGCGTTCGCTGCCTCCCTTTACTCAGCTGAGCTGCCCGGGGGCGGGATAACCAACAACTCGGTTCTCATGACGCCGGCCCAGGTCGTTCGCGTGGGCGAGAGCGGGCGCCGCTACCGCAGCCTCGAGGAGAGCGGGCTGATCATTCACCAGCCCGCCCCGCCCCCACCGCCGCC
>CAXMLP010000118.1:0-2223 GCA_964194225.1 uncultured bacterium
GGTTTAGGAAACCGCTGCTCTATTCCCCTGAGCTACGAGGGCGAGGGCGGGGTGGCACATAAAGTGGTACAAGACTTCAACGAGAGCTACAAGTCGCGCGGGTTGCCTGTTGATGGGAAGGGCGGGGCCAAACGGCGGATTTAGTCTAGCCAAGGGCCTTGGGGTCCGTTAGCTCGCGGTGGCTGTTGATCCGTGCCAGCGCTCAGTAAGGGAGGTTTGCGGTGCCACTGGATTCCCAGGCAGAGGCGATGCTCGCCCAGATTCAGGCATTGGGCCTGCCCCCGCTTGCCGAGATGACACCGGTGCAGGCACGGCAGGTTTTCAAGCAGACCGCCCAGATGGCGGGAGAGGCTCTGCCGGTGTCTCGTGTCGACGATCGGAACATCCCCGGCCCGGCGGGGCCGATCAGGGCCCGTTTCTACACGCCATCCGGATCGCCTCCGTTTCCCATCATCGTCTTCTACCACGGCGGCGGCTGGGTGATCGGCGACCTCGAGACCCATGACGTGCTCTGTCAAAACCTGGCCCACGCAAGCGGCTGCCTGGTGTCATCCATCGACTACCGACTGGCTCCGGAGACCAAGTTCCCAGGAGCCGTGGATGACTGCTACGCGGCACTGTTGTGGGTTGCCGAGCACGCGGCGGAAGTGGGCGGCGACCCGGATCGCATCGGCGTCGCAGGCGACAGCGCAGGTGGCAACCTTGCCGCGGTCGTCTGCTTACTGGCCCGGGACAGGCGAGGCCCGGTGATCTCTCACCAGCTGCTTCTCTATCCCGCCACCAACTTCGCCATGGACACGCACTCGCACCGCCAGAACGCCGAGGGTTACCTGCTGACTCATCAGGACATGCTCTGGTTCAGAGGCCACTATCTGAACGGCGAGGCTGATGAGCTCATACCGACCGCCTCGCCGCTTCTCGCCGGCTCCCACTCCGACCTGCCGCCGGCGCTGATCATCACCGCTGAATTCGACCCGTTGCGTGACGAAGGGGAGGCGTACGGCGAGAAGCTCAGGGCCGCGGGAGGCAAGGTGACAGTCCGCCGCTATGACGGCATGATCCACGGCTTCCTTTCACTGGGGGGCGTGATAGATCGGAGCCGTGAGGCGGCGGGCCAGATCGGGGCTGAGGTCGGGCAGACGCTCGCGGAGAGGCCCAAAACCCGCGAGGTGACTGACCGGTCGTTTCCAGCAACGAGCTGAGCCAAAGGCCGCCGCTCACCAAGAACAGGCGGCACTAAGATCACAAGCTAAAACCGATGCTTGACCTCTATCACTTTATTGATGTATACGTTGTCATAAAGAGTGGCTAGGCAAGTACAGGACCCGATCCTTCAAGCGATCGTTCCCGGACCCGACGAGGAGCCGCCGCTTGAGGAACTTCTGAAGGAGCCCGCTCCGCGAGGCGAGCCCGGCACGGGCGCCCGGCAGGCCGGCCGGACCAGCCTCGACGAGGCTCGCAAGGGCGGCGTGATGGGCTTCCTGAGGCTCCTCGGCCCCGGCCTCATCACAGGTGCAAGTGACGATGACCCGAGCGGGATCGGAACCTATTCGCAGGTCGGAAGCCAGTTCGGCTACGGGATGCTTTGGATGGCGCCCTTCACCTTTCCGATGATGGCCGCGATCCAAGAGCTCTGCGCCCGGATCGCCATGCAAACCGGCGTCGGGCTCGGTACTGCGCTGCGGCGTAAGTTCCCGACCTGGCTGGTCGGAGTCTGCATAGCGGCGCTCCTGATCGCCAACACGATCAACGCGGGCGCCGATATCGGCGCGGTCGCGACCGGCGGTGCACTGCTCACCGGCGGGCACGTGCCGCAGCTCTATTTCGTCGTGCCGGTGGCGGCCTTGATCCTTTTCATGCAGTTCTTCGTGAGCTACCGGAAGATCTTCAAGATCTTCAAGTGGCTGACGGTGGCCCTCTTCTCCTACATCGTCACCGGCTTCATCGCACATCCGGCACTGGGTCCCGTGCTCTACGCCACGGTGGTGCCCCACATCGAGTTGAACAGGGACTTCATCATCGGTATGGTGGCGGTGCTCGGGACCACCATCTCCCCCTATCTCTTCTTCTGGCAGGCGTCGGCCGAGGTCGACGAGATGCGGGCGGCGGGCCTCGAGAATGAGTCCCAGCGGCGGGGTGTGAAGCTGAGCGAACTGCGCGCCGCTCGGGTCGACATAGTCATCGGGATGGCGTTCTCGCAAATCGTCATGTACTTCATCATCC
>CAXMLP010000119.1:0-2195 GCA_964194225.1 uncultured bacterium
GTGGATACTCCTGCGGCGGTCGAGGCCATCGCCGGTTTCATTGCGGAGGGGGGCCGCCACATTGTGGCCACTGTGAACCCCGAGTTCATCATGCGGGCCCGCTCTGATGCCCGGTTTGCGGCCCTTCTCGAATCGGCGAGTCTGTGCATCCCAGATGGGTGGGGCGTGCTCTGGGCCGCCCGCCGCCAGGGCCATCCGCTTCCCGAACGGGTATCTGGCATCGACATCATCCCGCCCCTGGCCGCCCGCGCCGCCGGCGCCGGGTGGCGGCTCTATCTGCTCGGAGCCGCGCCTGGCGTCGCCGCCCAGGCGGGCGAGCTGCTGAGGGCGCGTTTCCCGGGCCTGCTGGTGGTTGGCAGCCACGCCGGACGGGCCGGCCCGGAGGGCGACGTCGAGACGATCGCCCTGCTGAAGAGCGCTCGCCCAGATCTGGTCCTGGTGGCTTACGGGGCTCCTCACCAGGAGCTCTGGTTGGATCGCAACCTTGGGCGTCTGGGCGGAGGGGTCGGCATCGGCGTCGGCGGTGCCTTCGACTTCCTCACCGGCCGCGTTCCCCGAGCTCCGGCCTGGATGCGCCGAGTCGGGCTCGAGTGGCTCTTTCGCCTGATCCGGCAGCCGTGGCGGGCCCGGCGGATGGCCGTTCTGCCCAGGTTTGCGATCGAAGTGATGCGCTCGGCGGCTCGATAGACTGTTGCGCCGTGGCCCAGACACCGGAGTTGAGCGTGGTGATTCCGGCCTATAACGAAGCCGCCCGGCTACCCGGCACCCTATCCGTCGTCAAGCCCTACCTCGACTCCCAGGGCGCGAGCTGGGAGCTGATCATCATCAACGACGGCAGCCGCGACTCGACTGGCTCGGTGATCGCCGCCGAGGTGGCCCTCGATCCGACCCGGGTTCGGGGGATCGACCTGCAACCGAACCAGGGCAAGGCGCGGGCGGTCGCGGCCGGCGTGGCGGCGAGTCAGGGGGACCTGGTGCTGATCTCGGACGCCGACCTGTCGACCCCGATCGACGAGCTCCCCAAGCTCCGGGAGATGATCGATTCCGGGTACGACGTGGCGATCGGGTCGCGCGGCAAGCGCGCCTCGCAGGTCGAGGTGTCGCAGCCGCTCCACCGCACTCTCATGGGCAAAATCTTCAATCTCATCGTCCAGGCCGTCGCCCTGCCCGGCTTCTGGGACACCCAGTGCGGTTTCAAGCTGTGGCGGGGTCCCGTGGCACGGGAGACGTTTTCGCAGATGAAGTTGAGTGGAAATGTCGCCTTCGACGTGGAGGTGCTCTACCGCGCCCGCCACCGGGGCTACAGGATCGCCGAGGTGCCGGTGCGCTGGTTTGATTCGCTGCCCAGCCGCATCTCGCCCATGAAGCATTCGCTGGAGGCCCTCGTGGACATCGTGAAGATCAGGTTCCTCAAGTGACATCCCCGGCTCTGATCGTCCTGCCGACCTACAACGAGATGGACAACATCGAGCGCGTGGCCCGCAGCGTTCGCCAGCGCGGTCATGACGTCCTCATCGTTGACGACAACTCGCCGGATGGAACCGGCAGGATCGCCGACGCGCTGGCAAGCGACGATGCCGGCCTCAGCGTTCTTCACCGCGCCGGCAAGCTCGGCCTTGGCAGCGCCTACGTCGAGGGATTTCAGCTGGGCCTGGCGAGGGGCTACCAACTCCTGGTCGAGATGGATGCCGACGGCTCCCACCGGATCGAGCATCTCGAGGCGATCATCAGCGCGGCGAGATCCTGCGGCGGGATCGGTCTTGGCTCGCGCTACGTCGCCGGGGGAGGCGTCACGGGGTTTGGCGCCCACCGCCGGTTCCTGAGCTGGGCGGCCAACGTATACTGCCGGGCGCTGCTCGGCCTCGATGTCCATGACTGCACGTCCGGCTATCGCTGTTACACCCGCGAGCTTCTCTCCGCGATCGATTTCGGGCGCGTGATTTCGGATGGTTATTCGTTCCAGATCGAGATGGTCTACCGGGCAACCACGAAGGGATTCAAGGTGAAGGAGGTTCCGATCCAGTTCATCGACCGCATCGCGGGTGCCTCCAAGGTGTCCGGCGGCGAGATCTGGAGCGACTTCCTCAACGTGGTTCGGATGAGGTTGGCCCATGGCCGCTAGCGCGGACGGCACGGCCGGCGCGAGGCCGCTCCCCGCCACCGCACAGGTGAGGAGGTGGCGGCCCCAGCCGTGG
>CAXMLP010000120.1:0-4617 GCA_964194225.1 uncultured bacterium
CCCCGAACCCGGCCCGGCGTGGCCTTGAGGAAAATCTCCGGCCGCTCCGCCCCGTACACGCGCTCATAGGGATCGGCGCTGACCGCCTCCAGCATCCGGGCGTCGCGGCTTCGCTCATAGGTGACCCCCGCCGCCCAGACCTCCTGGCTCTCGATCGGCTTGGCGGGGCTGATGTGGGTGATCGCCCGGGTCCGGTCGGTCGTCTCGAGAAAGCTCCGCAGGTCGGCCAGCGACAGCTGCAGCAGGTGATCGAGGGAGGCGGCGCGGTTGAGCGGGAAGAAGGCGGGGCCCTCCTTCAGGAACATCGAGTTCTGGCGGCGGACGAGCTCCATCAGCCCGAGAAGGCGGTCATCGGCGAGACCGTCCGGCTGATCGCAAACTCGCGGTTGCCGCGGCCCTCGGACGATGTCAGCTCGCCCGCCGCTACGGCCAGCAGCCGCTCGTAGATCACCCCGCCCATCGATTCAAGGCTCTCCAGACCGTCGAGGATCCGCCCGGCGTCGAGGTCGATGTCACCCACCAGTCGGTCGAAGATGGCGGTGTTGGTCGAGATCTTCACCACCGGGACGATCGCGCAACCGGTCGGTGTGCCGCGACCGGTGGTGAAGGCGGCGAGGTTGGCCCCGCCGGCGACCATGCCGACCATCTGCTCGATGTCGTGGCCGGGCGTGTCCATGATGTAGAGGCCGCGGCCCGCCGGCGGCGAGGCGAAGTCGAGCACCCCCACCACGGGCGAGTCGCCTCCCTTCTTGGCGGCGCCGAGCGACTTCTCCTCGATGGTGGTCAGCCCGCCCGCCTGGTTGCCCGGTGTCGGCTGGGCATTGCGGACGTCGACTCCGAGCTCGCGGATCATCTCCTCGAACCCGGTGATCACCTCGATCACCCGGCGGCCCACCTCGGGGCTGACCGCCCGGGCTGCCAGGAGGTGCTCGGCGCCGATCAGCTCAGGGGTCTCGGCGAGGATCGAGGAGCCGCCGGCGGCGATCAGCAGGTCGGAAGCAACTCCCAGGGCGGGGTTGGCCGTGATTCCGGAGAGCGCGTCCGAGCCGCCGCACTCCAGGCCCAGCACCAGTCCCGAGATCGGCATCGGCTCGCGCGGCTGCCGCCCCGCCTCTTGAACCAGCCGCTCCACCAGCGGCCGGGCGGCGGCGACCGTGCCCGCCGTCCCCCGGTGGCTGGCCATCGCCACGACGTGGACGACGCCGCCCCTCACAGTCGCGCGCCGCGCCACCTCCTGGTCCGACTCCTGGATGGTGATCAGCACGGTCGCGAAGACGTTCGGGTTGGCGGCGAAGCCGGCCAGCGTGGCGGAGATCCGCTCGTGGTCGGGATCGTCGGGCTGCGCCTCCCATTGGTGCGCGACGGACACTGCTCCCGGTAAACCGTCCGTAATCCTCTCGGCGGCCAGGTTGGCTGCGGTGTGCGCGGGCAGGACGAGGACGTGGTTGCGGATGCCCCACCGACCGTCGCCGCGCCGGTAGCCCGTGAGGAGTCCGGCCACGACCTACATGGTCCTCGCCAGGCGGCGAAGGACGAAGTCGCGGGCGCCTCGCTCCTCGGATGCCGTCAGCCGGCCGTTGAAGGTCTCCACCACCAGCTGCCAGAGTTCCTCCGGGCTGGTGGCGGCGGCATCGAGGTCGAAGTCATCGGCCAGCGCCGCGAAGATCGCGCTGTCGCCGGCGACCGCGACCACGGGCCCGGTGGCGAATCCCTGGGGTGGCCGCCCGGGTCCCCGCAGCGAGACGATCACCTGGGCCCCGGCGACCGCCAGCGCGACATGCTGCTCGGCACCCTCGCCGGCGTCCTCGATCACCGAGAGCCCGGCGCCCGCGCGCTGCCCGTCGCCGACCTGCGCGGCGTCGGGCCAGGCCGCGCCAAGCCTGCCCGGCACCGCCACGACGACGGCCGCGCCGGCCGCCACCGCCAGGCGAGCCAGGCCCGTCGCCAGATCGTTCGGCGCGTCGACCGAGATGCCGAGGACCAGTTCACCAACTCCGCCCTCCTCAAGGGAATCCCTCGCCAGCTGCTCGCGCAGGCGACCCACCGCCTCCCGCCCTCGATCGACGGTGTTGGCGGTGCCGCCCATCAGCTGGATCCCGGCGAATTCCAGCCGCTGGCCCCGTTCGGCGATCCGGTTGGCGAGGCGGCGTCCCTGGATCGTCTCGCAGCCGAGGCTGACCACGACCGCCCCGCCCACGTTGGGGTTGGTGGCGAAACCCAGAAAGGCCTTCTCGGTGTGCTCGACGTCGTCGCCGACCTGGCCGCAGCCGTGCTGGTGGACCACCGCCACCGTCCCCGGCTCGGACCCGATAAGGGTTGCCGTCTGGTCTGCACAGACCACCGAGGGAAGGACGAGGATGTGGTTGCGCGCGCCGAGCCTGCCATCGGCCCTTCGATAGCCGCGCAGCGCCGCCATCAGCCGGGCAGCCGCGAGCTGACGACGTTGTGGACGTGGACGTGCCGCCCGGCGGGGATGTCGGCGGTCGCCCGGCCCACCACCTCGCCGTACTTGATGATGTCGCCACCCGACCGAACGGCGCTCAGTGTGACCTTGTGGCCGAAGGGGATCGGATCCCCGACGGTGATCTCCAGCTCCCCGATCGTGAGCTGCTCGCCGGCCGCCAGCGAGCGCACGGCCACCGCCACATTGTCGCGCGGGTTCAGCTTCAGCGCTCGGGGCCTGGCCTCCATCGAGGTCATTCTCCCAACACTCGAGTCGGAAGATGAGCTGGGGGCCGTTACAGTCCCCTACCCACCCTCATAGAAGCGGCGCACCGCGTCACGCAGGCTGGGGAGCGGGTCGGTCTTCAGGAAGTAGCCGTCACAGCCGGCCAGAACCGCGTCCTCGCGCGTCGCCATCCCAGCCGTGAAGACGATCACGCGGACCCCTGAGGAGGAGTTCTCCTTGACCTTGCGGCAGAGCTGGAGTCCGGTCAGCCCGGGCATTTGCACATCGGCCACGACGACAGCCGGGTTGTGGGCCTGGATCATCTCCCAAGCCGCGCTGCCATCCTTCGCCTCGATCACCGTGTGACCATCGAGCTCGAGCAGCATGCGGACCATGGTGCGTACGTCGGAGTCGTCGTCGGCCACCAGGACCGGTGCCCGCAGAGGGCCCGTGCTGGCCGCCTCAGCCCGCAGTGCCAGGATGTTCCCCTCGCATTCGAAGGGCATGATTCTAAAGGCGGGTTTCGCCGGGGGCAACCCAAGCTTATAGCTGCCCGGAGGATTATCCTCATGGCATGGCCCCGGGAACCTCCTACGGACTGGAATTTTCCCGCGCTCGTCCGGCGCTCGAAAAGCTCGCGCGCGACCTCTACGGCGATCGGCCCGCGCCCGAGGTGGCAGTCGTCCGCCAGGCCGTCGACGCTCCCCGCGTGGCTGATATCGACGCGGCCGTCGGCGAGGCGGTGTGGCGAGTGGCGACGGCGACCCTGGCCCGCGGCCCTCTCGCGGTGGGGGTTGGCAGCCGCGGCATCGCCAACATCCAGGTCATCGTTCGGGCTGCGATCGACGCGCTGAAGGGCGAGGGTTTCGAGCCCTACATCATCCCCGCGATGGGCAGCCACGGCAGTGCCGACGCGGCGGGCCAGGCGCAGATCCTGGCGGACTACGGGATCGACGCGTCGACGATGGGTGTTCCGGTCAGGGCGACCATGGAGACCGTGGTCATAGGCGAGGTGGGCGGCGTGCCCGTCCACATCGACGCCAACGTGGCCGGCACCGGCTCGGTGTTCCTCATCTCGCGGGTCAAGCCGCACACCGACTTCGAATCAACCATCGAGAGCGGCCTCGCCAAGATGTGCGCCATCGGCCTCGGCAAGCAGCGCGGCGCGCAGCTCATGCATTCCGCCGGCATCCGGGGCCTGAGCGAGCTGGTTCCCTTGGCGGCGCGCCTGGCGGTGGCGAAGGGCATCCTGGTCGGCGGCCTCGGCATCGTGGAGAACGCCCGCGACGAGACCGCCGAGATCCATGGGGTCATCGCATCCGAGGTGGCCGGCGATTTTGAGGCGGAACTCCTTTCCCGCGCCAAGCAGCTGATGCCGCGGATTCCCTTTGATCGCCTCCACGTGCTGGTGCTCGACAGGATGGGCAAGGACATCAGCGGCGCCGGGATGGACACCAACGTGCTCGGCCGCTGGCGCATCCCCGGCGTCGAGGAGAACGCCCTGCCGCAGATCGCCTGCATCGTCCCGCTGTCGCTGACCGACGCATCTCATGGCAACGCCGCCGGGCTCGGCCTGGCCGAGTTCATCCCTCTGCACATGGCGGAGAGGGTTGACCTGGGCGCCTTCTACGCCAACTCGCTCACGGCCGGGATCGTCGGCCTCGAAAGAGGCCAGTTCCCGATCGTGCTGCCAACCGACCGGGACTGCATCCTGGCCGCGGCGGCCGCCGCTGGTCGGACCGAGGACGAGCCACTGCGCCTCGTCTGGATCCAGGACACCCTCCACACCGAGACCTTCGCGGTCAGTCGCGCCCTGCTCCCCGAGGTCGCCTCGCGGACTGACCTCGACCAGATCGGCTCCGTGGCGCCGATGCCCTTCGGCCGGACCGGTCGTCTCTCACCGATTGCGAAGCTGATCGGCGACTAGTGGACTGTAACGGCTGAATGAG
>CAXMLP010000121.1:0-7608 GCA_964194225.1 uncultured bacterium
ACCTCCAGCGGATACCTCAGCGCATCCTTGAGCGGGTCGAGCGCGACCACAGAGCCGTGGCCGAGGCCCTCGCGCAGGTCGCGGGTGAAGGTCGCGATCCCGCACTGGCGGGGCGGGTAAGTACCCACAAAAGCGACCCTCAGCCGATCATTCGGAGCACCCTTCCCTGGACCCTGGAAAACTGGATCTGCAGCAGCCTCCCAGTTTACCCCCCGGGCTCTTTACTGCGCCGCCAGGCCACCCAAACGTGCCTGTGCAGGGACTGGACACCAGCATGGAACCAGACCTGACCACTCGAACCGTTGACGGATAGCATTCCCTCGATCTGACCCGCCTTCTCGAAGTGGAAGGTGTAATAGCCGTGGAATGCGTCTGCCGTCCCTGTGGTATGTCCGCTGCCCCGGCGGTCAAGCCAGGCCTGAGCGATCCCAGTAGCCCGGTCGGCAGTCACCGTCATTCCCCCATCCGACGGATGGACGCCGCTCGTCCCGGGGCGCATTCCCGAACCAGTCGTCCCCGAGCCCATTCCCGGACCGCTCGTCCCCGAGCCGCTCATCCAGGCACCCCCTGTCACGCCCATGTGACCCATGATCGAGTACTTCGTGTTCCACATCATGTTGGGTCCGGGTTCGAAGCTGACCGAGCCGGAGTGGGTGTTGACCAGCAGCTCAAAGGCTCCTATCCCGGTGCTCTGCTCCTTGACGAGCGCGTAGAAGTTCTGATCGAACTGCATCATTTCGTCGATCTTGAGGTCCTTGTTTCCGGTCCGGTCGAGGAACAACTGCACCGACCGCTGCGCCTGGTCCATCGAGATCGTGGTGGCACTGGACCCATTCAATTGGTCCCTCGTCGAAAAACCCGACACCGAGGTGCTCATCCCGACCGCGCCCACGACCAACGCCGCAACCACACCTGCTCCGCCCAGCGCGAACAGCCAGCGCTGCCTCATGAGGTCTGACCCAGCGACTTCTTGGCCGTTTCGAACTCGGCTTGGCTGATCTCTCCACCCGCCAGCCTTCGGTTCAAGGTCGATATCGGCGAGTCACCGGCCTGCCGGGACCTGCTGATCGCACGGATCGCCCAGATTGCAAGCAACACAATGCCTCCCCAGAAGAGAATCATCGTGCTCCCCATCCAGAGCCAGCCCATCCGCCGTCGTAATTCCACATCATGTCAGTTCATTTCTCCTTGGCTTTGTCCTCATCTTGGGCCAGATGCATACATGCTCACTGGGCCAATGGGCCTGCCAGAAGGGGGACCTACTGCGGCGGCGACGACGGACGACTGGGCCGGGGCTGTGACTGCCTAATTCGAGGTGACCGCAGCGGCCAGGTTCTCGAGCGACTGCCGGGCACCACCCGCTGCGCCATATTTGGCGGCCTGTTCACGCTGTTCCTTGCTGCCGAAGACCAGCCGCAGCGTCACTTCGGTGCTCCTGCCACGCTCGGTGAGCGTGACGGTCGTCTCGACGGCGTTCGGGTCATCCTTGGCATTGCCGTAGAGCCCCACGATGCGTTCGGGCTTGACGATCTCCTTCCAGACGACGTGGTTGGGGTAAGCGCCGCCGTCCCCGGGGCCCTGGATCGTCGCGTCCCAGGTCCCGCCCGGCCGGAACTCGAACGAGCGGGTGGTGATGGTGGCGCCCCTGGGGCCCCACCACTCGCTGAGGTGAGCGACGTCCGTGAAGGCCTCGAACACCCGGCTCCGGGGGCCTTCTATGATCCGTGACACGACGATCTCCCGGCCCGTCTCGGGCTGGGCGCTACTTGCTGCTGACATTCGGCTGCTCCTCCCGACGTTTCTTCACGAGGCGTTGACCCTAAAGCTGAGCTCACCCGTCAGCTCACCGCCCTCCTCAGGAGCGCGCCAATCTTTGTCTCCTCGGCGGCGGTCAACTTCATCAGAGCGAATTCGGTCGGCCACATTGCGCCTTCGTCGAGCTTCGCCGCGTCGCTGAAGCCAAGCGTCGCATACCGCGTATTGAACTTCTGCGCGCTCTTGAAGAAGCAGACGACCTTGCCGTCCTTGGCATACGCCGGCATCCCGTACCAGGTTCTCGGTGAGAGCCCTGGCGCGGTGGCTTTGATGACAGCATGGATCCGCTCGCCCATGGCGCGATCCGGCTTGCGCATCTCGGCGATCTTCGCGAGCACCTCGCTCTCCCCGTCCGCCTTGTCCCCGGCCGCCTTCAGCTCTTCAACGCGCTCCCTCATCGCCGCTCATTCCTCGGCGGTGAATTTCGCGGTGGCGCTCTTGGCGGGCTTATTCGTGCCCCTCTTCGCGCCGGGCTGGGCGCTATTTGGTGCTGACATCCGGCTCCTCCTCCTGAAGTTTTTTCACGTATTCGTTGAGTCGATCGAGGCTTTCATTCCAGAATTGCTCGAAGCCCACGACCCATTCGTGAACCGGCTGCAGGCCGCGAGCATCGAGGGCGTAGAGGCGCTGCTGCCCGGCCTCCCGGACGCGCACGAGACCCACCTCCCGCAGTACCCGCAGGTGCTTCGAGGTGCGCGGCTGCGTGATGCGCAGCGCCCGCGCCAGCTCGTTGACCGGGCGTTCCCGACCCTTGAGCAGCATTAGGATCTCGCGACGCTGTGGCTCGGCAACGGCGTTGAACGCGTCCGAGGTCGTTGCGGCTCGTGCCATTGAGCGACACGATATATGTCCATATCAGAATATGTCAAGCGCGAAGTCTACTCCTACCGCTCTCTTACAGCGCCCAAGGGAGTCCGGCCGGTCGCGTAAGGGCCGCGCCCTCAAAGTGTCTGGTTGGCGAGGTCCAAATACTTGGCGGTATTGGCACGCAGGCGCTCCAACGCAGGACCGGGCAGCACATCGCAGGCCCAGTTCCAGTGCACCGAGACGTCGGCACCGATCGATCCATCCCCGCCACCGAGGGCGCGACCGTCGAACTGACGCGTGACGCGTAGGGGTATTGCTGCGCCCAGGGCCAGCCTGCCGTTGCAGAGCACCAGCGGCTGTCGCTCGACGACGAGGTGATCCGCCTCTACAACCACCACCCGGCCCCAGCTGATCCGGCAGGAATCCATTGTGGAGAGGGCGATGTCAGCTTTGTCGTTGTTCATGAGGCCGGCGCGGGTGTAGATGTCGAAGACGTGGAAGTTGTGATGGGGACGGGCGTCCAGGGCCATCTTGCCCGCCAGCCACTTCCAGGAGGACGTATTCATGCGACTGGCGAAGCGCTCCTGCAGCGAGTCGTGGAAGGGGCCGGCCTCCACCTTGGCGAGCAGGGAGTTGCCGATCCAATAGGCGTCGACAACCCTCTCGTCGAAGGGGTCGGCGATGGAGTTGGCGCGGGCAATCAGCTGTAGATATGGATAGGCCCCCTCAAACCTGCGCTCGAGCTCGACAAGACCCTGGTCGACGGTCTTCGTGGAGACGTAGTCGAGCAGGGCCTGATGGTCGTCCTCGGGTCCGCAGTAACCGAGCTGGTTCGGTGGGAACGCGTAGCGGCCGAAAAGGAGGGCTCCGGTGGCGGTTATCGGGCGGCCTCCTCCAACTCGGTCTCCGTCTCCTCCATCCCGGGCCACCCCGCGACCTGCTGGATCATCTCCATCAGCTCATTGGCCTCGGCCTCATCGATCTTCTGGAGCGCCATACCGAGATGGCAGATCAGGAAGTCGCCGATGATCGGATGCTCGTCATCCGCGAGAAGGTTCAGGCTGACCCGGCTGCGCTTGCCCTCCATCTCGACGATGGCCGTTCCATTCTCCACCTCGACCACGCGGCCCGGAATCGCAAGGCACATTGAAACTACATGCTCCGAATACGGATGTAGCGTTGGATGTCCCGAGCGCTGAGGGCGGCCGCGACGCCAACGGCGACGGCCCCGAGCGTGAGAAGGATGCCGATGCCACCGAAGTGGAAGCTGGCCCTGCGGCCCGGTCCGAAAGTGAGCTTCATGTCTGTGTCTACATTCTCCGAATCCGCAGGTAACGGGAGATGTCGCGCATGCTGATCAAGATTGCGAGTACTGCAAGGATGACGACCACGGCGATGACGACGAGGAAAATGACTCCCAGGACTTCCATCTAGTTTTTCTCCTCACGATCACAAAGGCGGGCGGTAACAGACTCGACCATCTCGACGGCGGGGCCGACCGCGGCGGCCACGACGCTGCTGAGGCTCATTCGCCCCTCTTCCCCGTCGCCGAGGTCGAAAGGCTCGCAGCCGACGATGAGAACTTTGGGAAGGGTGCCGCCCTGCTGGCGGACCTGCGCCAGAACCGTCGCCGGGTTCAGGGCATGGCCGTTGACGGGCGAGGCGGCCGGCAGGCCATCGATGTCGGGCTCTAGCAGGGTCAGCGTTCCCGGCTCCTTGCCGAGTGCCACGGCGTCGATGAGAATCGCCGCGTCGTAGTCGTCCATGAGGGCGAAGGCGAGGTCATGGCCGCGGATGCCAAAGTCGGCGACGTCCACGCCCGCGAGCTGCGGGCGTGCGAGCAGTTGCGTGGCGACCTCGACGCCGAAGCCGTCATCGCCCAGAAAGACATTTCCGATGCCCGCGATGAGCACCTTAGCCATCGATGGGGACCACCTCCGAGGGCTTGAAGAAGAAGCGATGGCCGGGGTGGCGCATTTCGCCGAGGTCGCGCCCCGGGTCGTCCTCAATGACGACGGCGATGTGGATGAGGTCGTCAAAGTCCTGTTCGATGGCCTCGATGACGGCCGTCATCCCGGCCAGGGTCATGTCGAAGATATCGGCGCGACCGGTCGGGGCGAGGCGCACCCGCTGGCCGCGGCGCAGCTCGATCCCCTCGTGCTGATAGACCTCGAGGGGAGCGGTCTGCGCCCATGGATCCCAGCCGGGCTCGAGGCTGCTCACCGGCGAAGCTTCCCGTGGAGGCTCATCATCTCGTCCTCGGTGAGGCTCTCGCTGCGCTCGAGGATGGCCCGGGCGCGGGGATCACTGTTGCGGATCTCCTCCTTTTCAGCGTCGGTAAGAGTGAGGATCCGGAGGGTCAGGATCTCGTCGATTTCCGTACCGTCGAAGAGATCACCGGGGCTCTCCTCCGCGATGCGGGGAAATTCGTCAAGGATGATCGGGGATGCGAGCACTGTGTCGCGGGTCTCCGGCGAGCCGACGAGTACTGGCCAGAGACCGTCCTGGCGGCAGGCGTCTACTGCCTCCTGGAGATGCGCAGGGGGATCGACCAATGAGACGAAACACCCACCGCGGGCACGGAGGACGAGGTGGGCCGAAGCCATCGTGGTGGGCAGGTAGTCGTCACGTGAGGCTCCCGCTTTGAGAGGAGTTGTGTTGCAGACCCGGACCGTCAACCGCCGGACGCCGCGCTCGAGTAGCAGGAGGGTGACCTCGGACAGACCCTCGATGCCCCACTCGGAAAGGGGCTGCTGGCCGGCCGGGCACGGGACACGGCGCTCGAGAGGCTGGGCGAGCGGCTGAAGGAAGCGCAACTCGACGTCCACAGCCGGGTCATCCCCGGTGACAAGGCACTCGGCCTGGACCGTCCACGGCTCGCCCGAGTCACGCGGATGGATGCCGCCGATTGTCCAGCGGACCTGGTTCTTCACCGCCGATAGACGGTATGGATAGAGGAGGTAGCCCTCGTAGAGAACCGCGTTGGCGATCGCTTCGACGGGATCGGCGCTCAATTCGTTGCGGGCTCCTCGGCGGCGCGCAGGAGTGTTTCCAGGGTTTGCTCCCAGGTCGCGAGGCCGCGCGCCGACTTGTAGGCGGCAAGGCTGTCGAAAGCGTGCTTCTGGAGACAGAGCCAGGCGGCGTTCGGGTAGTAGACCTCCATCATCGACTTCCAGAGGTCAACAGGCAGCTCGAACTCGGCCTCCTTGCTCCAGGAGACCATGGAGACTTGGAGAAGTCCCTCCTCGTCAGTGAAGAAGATGCTACCGCTGAAGAGGAAGAGGAGCGGCACGCTACCGCCCTCGAGGGCGTGCATGTAGCGGGCCGCGAGGACGTTGAAGTCGTAGGTGCAGGGCAGCAGGAGTTCGGTGCGGGTGGTCTCGTCGAAGCCCCTGACGTTGGACTCGATCGACGTCCAGAGAAGGCTCTTGAGGGTCTGCGACCAGCGGTCGGGCAGGCCGAACAGGTCCAAGAGGCGCTGCTTCTCCGGCTCGCCGTAACGTCGCCTCTGGGCCTCGATGCGAACCTGGCATTGGAGGGAGAGGGAGCGCACCCGCTCGGCGCTGAGGTTCTGGATGCCGAGGTCGAGTGACAACGTGGGCACGACGCAATGCGATCGCACTTCGGCCCCGTGGACCTTGAAATCGAGGTCAGGCGCCATTTGCAACCCGCACCGGCTCCGCCCGGCGGGCGAGGTCGGTGAAGAAGTCCCCGACCTCCTTCCAGAGCTCCATCCCGCCCGAGATGCCCTTCCAACTGAGCCGGATCAGGCCGACCAGCTTGAAGCACTCGTCGATCGGCGCAAGATAGATTTCGCCGCCCCGCGCCACCCGATTAACGAGCAACGCCTCGACATCCGGCTCCATCTCGAGAAGCACCGGGAACTCCCGTTCGAAGTCCTCCCAGGCGTCGAGCTGAAGGGAGGACTGGGTGGGCCCGCCCGGGCTCGGATAGTAGGCGACGACCTTCCCCGTGGCAGCCTGGCGCTGGAAGAAAGCCATGTTGACGGGGAGCCCGAGGCTGTCCCACAGCTCGTTTGGGATCTCGACATCGGCAAGGCGCCGGATGCGCTGGGGAATGGTGTGGTATCGGGTCTCGCTATCACTGCGGCTGAACAGGATCGCACAGGCATCACAGCCGCACAGCACCTGCCTCGACGCCGGGTCGAACAGATGCCGATGCTCCTCCCGCAAGCGGGCACCACAGAGCTCACAGAGCTCTTCGGGCGCCCGCTCGCGGACAAGGCGCCCCAGTGCCCCGAAAGCCGGCTGGCTCATACGCCCGGCGTTGAAAGGGTCCGAATGGTGGCGAGGGGCACGAAGCCCGCGGGGGCTTTGGCCTCCCCGGGCTTCTCGTCCACAACGATTCCAAGGACGTCCGGCGCCACTGACATGATCTCGGACTCGATGTTGTGGCGGAGCGTCACCGACGATGCCGCACAGCCGTCGCAGCTCCCCTCGAGGCGGAGATGGACCACCCCGTCCTCGATCCTCACCAGCTGCACGTTGCCGCCATGGGTGCCTAGGTACGGTCGTGACTTTACGAGAGCCTGTTCAACCCTTGTCTCGAGGCTTACCGGGTGCAGGTTGTGGAGAAGCAGCAGACCACCGACGACAAGGTCGGCGCCGAGCTTTTGCAGGAGTTGCTGGCCCTCTGCGCCGCCATCCTCGTAGATCGTCGTCAGGATCCGCTCGAGGGCATCGCCATGGAGGTCGAGGAGTGCCTGGACGGCGTCCAGGGCACTCCTCCGCGACTCCTCGTCAGGTATCGACTCGAGCTGCCCGATCAGCGACTCGGTGCGCTGGAGGCGGCTTTCAAACTCCCTTTGCTGAAGTATCGCCAAGGCGACGCCTTACTCCTGATGACCGAACATCGGGACGTGCTGCAGGTTGAGCTCCTTGCCTTCGCCCAGGTACATGTGCACTCCGCAGGGCAGGCAGGGGTCGAAGCTTCGAACGGCCCGCATGATGTCGATGCCCTTGAAGT
>CAXMLP010000122.1:0-3696 GCA_964194225.1 uncultured bacterium
GCCGGCCCGGCCCGCCGCGTCGAGGGAGTAGTAATGCTCGTCGGCGTCCTGGCTTCCGGCGTACAGGCCGGTTTGCGGATCGCGGAGCACCCGGTCCAGGTAGTCGGCCGCCGAGTCGAGGACCTCCGCCTGTCCAGTCAGGGCCAGGGCGCCGAGCAACCCGCCGTGGTCCTCCAGCATCTTCTCGAAGTGGGGGACGCTCCAATCCTGGGTCGTCGAGTAGCGGAAAAAGCCCTTCTCGACGTGGTCGTAGGTGCCTCCCCCGGCCATCTGGCTGAGGGTGAAGCGAGCCATCTCCATGAGGCGCGGCTCGCCACGCAGGACGGATTGCTCGGCCAAGAGCGAGATGGCCTCGGCCTGGGGGAACTTGGGCGCACTGCCGAAGCCGCCATAGGTGGCGTCGTAGGAGTTCTCGGTGGCGGCGAGGACGGTGTCGACCAGGCCGGGCTGGAGCGAACCGGCGCTGGCGGCGAGGACGCCGGCGGACCGCTGCCGATTCTCGAGCACCTGGCTGGCGATCTCCGGCCGCTGCGTGCGGTAGAAGCTCAGCACGCGGGTCAATGCTCCCAGCATCTGGTCGGCCGGCAGGTAGGTCGCCCCGGTGAGGACGTCGCCCTCCGGAGTGAGAAAGGCGGTGGTCGGCCAGCCGCCCATGTTGTAGCGGTTGTTGACGTCGGGACGGAGATCGTTGTCGACCCGGATCGGGATGTACTCCCGGTTGATGAGGTCGATCACGCCCGTCTCGGAGTAGGCGGTCTCATCCATGACGTGGCACCAGTGGCACCAGACCGCCGAGATGCTCAGGAGGATCGGCTTGTCGACCTCACGGGCCTGCGCGAAGGCTGCCGGCTCCCAATCCCGCCAGTTGATCTCGGCGGCTCGATTGGGGCGCGGAGAGAAATGAAAGCCGCTCACCTTTTCAGCCTATACATGGGGTTCACCGGGCCGTGACCGCGGCCCACCTCTATTGAGAACTCGATGGCGCCGGTGATGAATTCCTTCGCCTCTCTTACCGCCTGCCGGGTGGGGAGTCCCCGCGCGAGCCCGGCGGCGATGGCCGCGGAGAAGGTGCAGCCACTGCCGTGGGTGTTGCGGGTCTCCAGCCGCGCCGCCGGGAGATCCTCGCACGCCTGCCCGTCCCAGTAGACATCGGTCGCATCACCCGCCGCGTGGCCTCCTTTCACCACGACGCAACGCGGTCCGAGCGAGCCGAGGTCGCGAGCCGCGGAGCGTCTCTCTTCCAGAGTGATGATCGATCGCCCGAGCAGGACCTCGGCCTCCGGGATATTGGGCGTGAGCACCGCCGCCAGGGGGAGGAGTCGGGAGCGAAGGGCATCGACGGCGTCGTCCCTCAGGAGCTTGGCGCCCCCCTTCGCGATCATCACCGGATCGACGACCAGGTTCGAGATGGAGTGCCTCTCGATGGCGGCAGCCACGGCTTCGATGATCTCCGCGCTGGAGAGCATCCCGGTCTTGGCCGCCTGGACGCCGATGTCCTCGACCACGGCGTCGAGCTGGGCTCGGATCAACCCGACGGGGAGCTCGAGCACCTCCGTCACGGTCAGCGTGTTCTGGGCGGTGATCGCGGTCACCGCGCAGGTGCCATGGACGCCCAGGGCGGCAAACGTCTTGAGGTCCGCCTGGATGCCGGCGCCCCCACCTGAGTCCGAGCCGGCGATGGTGAGGCCGACGGGCAGTCTCATGCCCGCGTGAAGCGGCTCAGCCCGAGATAGACGCCGCCGGCGACCACCGCGCTCACCAGGCCGCTGAGATCGGCCCCGCGAAGGGCATCGATGAGCGGCTGATTGACGAAATGGGCGGTGGGCAGGACGTTGCTGAAAAGGCTCTGGTAATTGACGAAGGCCAGGCTGGCGACGGTGCCTGTGAGCCAGGCCGCCCCCGCCTGCCGGGCAGGCAGCTCCCGCTTGAGGAGGAAGAAGCTGAGAACGACGACGGCCGCCCAGGCCGGCGCCCACAGGTAGGTGAGGATCAGGAAGTCCTGGTAGGCGACATGGAAGTCGGTGACCAGGACGGCGTACGCCGCCAGCGCCGCCCCCAGCGTCCCGCACAGAAGGGCCGTCTGCCAGCGGCGGAGGCGGACGCCCATGGCCAGCGTGACTAGGCCGGCGGTATACACATCGAGGTAGTTGGCCCAGATCTCACCCACGATGACGAAGATGAAGAACGGTGCCGCCACCCAGCCGGGGGCGTGGTTCGTGATGACCGCGAAGGGCCCCTGGTCGGCGGCGAGCTTGGCGTCGATGGTCGGGAGCAGGAGCCCGAAGAGGCCGAGGAGAATCATCGGCGCGGCGATCCCGAGCACCGGCCACCAGGTCACCGCCCGGGTTGAGCTGCGCTCGGGCAGGTAGCGCGAGTAGTCGCTTGCGAAGGGATACCAGGAGGCGACCAGCGCGAAGCAGGTCATGGTGCCGAGCACGAAGGCGCCCGGGTAATTCGCTCCGCTGACGCTGGGACCCTGCCCCCAGTGAAACTGTGGGGCCAGGAAGAGGAAGAGCGCCGCCGAAAGGACGGCGAAGAGCACGGCTCCATATGTCTCCAGGACCTTGATCGTCTGGTGCCCGTAGACGGCGACTCCGACGCTGACCGCCGCCACGAGGATCACGAGGCCGAAGGTCAGCAATCGGCTGCCGCCCGACCCGACCAGCTGGGCGCCGGCCTGGGCGGCGATGACACAGTCGACGGCGAACCAGCCGACGGCCAGGAAGAGCGTGAGGGCAGCCCCGACGTGGGCGCCGCGGCGGCCGAAGATGCCGCGCGTGAAGACGATCTGGGGGAGGCCGCTGCGGGGGCCGGTATTGCTGAGCAGGCCGAGGATCACCGCGGCGACCACCGTCCCGATGATCGTGGCGGCCAGGCCATCCCACACCCCGAGCCCGTAGTAGGTGGTCAGGAGGCTGGCGGTGAAGAGACTGGCGTAGTTGACGAAGGCGCCCGCCCAAAGAAAGGCCAGCTCGCGCGGGCGGCCATGCCGCTCGTTGGCTGGAATCGGCTCGATGCCATGGGCCTCGACCTTCCCGAACGAATCGGAACCGACCGGGACGACGGCGATATCACTCATCGCAACTCTCCCTCCGCTGGCATTACCCAGTTCAGGTTCATGCGGTCGGCGCGGACGCGCCCTCTCAGCCCCGACGGCTCCCGCTAATCGGCTCGATTCTAGGCCCGACTAGAATTGGAGCGCAGATGGATAAGCTCGAGGACAAGCTGTTCACGGTTCGCAACAAGAAGGACGAGAGCAATCCTCACATCCGCGTTCTCGACCACACCGTGTGCGGGGACAAATGCACGGGCAAGTACTGCAACTTCTTCTGTCCCGCCGGCGTCTACCTGTGGAACCCGGAGACGGCCAAGACCCAGGTCAGTTACGAGAATTGCATCGAATGCGGCGCCTGCGCCATCGGCTGCCCCTTCGGGAATATCGACTGCGAGACTCCCCGGGGCGGGTTCGGAGTCCAGTTCAAGTACGGGTAACCGTGCCCGGGCTTCGAATAACCGGGCACCCGGAAGCGGTTACCTATTCACGTGACTGAGACATTTGACGTGATCATCGTCGGCGGCGGCCCCGCCGGCATCGCCGCGGGCCTCTATGCCGCCCGCATGAACCTGCGCACCGTTCTGGTTGACCGGGGGCCGCTGGGCGGGCAGCTCCACAACACCGAGCTGATCGAGGACTAC
>CAXMLP010000123.1:0-3017 GCA_964194225.1 uncultured bacterium
TAAAAGAGAGAGGCCCTGGGGGGGGCTGTGCTTGCCCTCGTACGTTTGGTAAAAACGATCGGCGAGTACTTCCTCCCCCTGCCAATAGGCTTTGAAGCACTCGACGTCGGCAGTGCTCATCGCCTTCATGGCCTTCTCCACCGAGGCTTCGATGGGCACCACGACAGTACCGTCAGCGCCGTTCGAGAGCCGGCGGTAGGCTCGGAAGACACGCTCCGAATCCTTTCCGAAGGCCTGGTGGATCTCGGCGCCCCGCTTGAGGGTGGCCAGGTTCAGGAGGTCGTCCCCCAGGAGCGGCTCACCCAACTTGCGGCGCTCGGCGTCGGTGGCCTTGGTCAGCTTGATGACCGCTTCGGGGAAGGTCTCGTTGATCAGGCGCAGGTGACCGTAGGCATCCTTTTCCGGCACCGTCAGCAGGCCCAGCGCCTCGTGGGCGCCACCCGCCTCGATTGCCTTTGCAAGCTCGACCTCGTCGGCCGCGGTCAGCAGTGAGACCCGGCCGATCTCTTTCAGGTACATCCGGACCGGGTCGTCGAGGGAGACCGAGTCCATCATCTCGATGTCGACCATCAGCTCGTCGTCGATCTGGTCCTCTTCGACGTCCCGGTCGCTGTCGGTGACTTCGATGCCGATCTCTTTGAAGGCATTGAAGACGCGGAATACCTGCTCGGGCTCGGCCTCCATCTCAGGGAAGCCGGCGAGGACGTCATCGGGGGTGAGGTAGCCCTGCTCCTTGCCCTTGACGATCAGCTGCTCAGCGACCTGGGCCAGCTCATCCTCGAGCTTGGTCTCAGGCCTCTCCTGGATCTTCGCCAATCCGCTAACTACCCTTCTTGCTCTTGAGCACTTCCATGACCTGGGTCAGCCTCCGATCCTCGGTGACCAGGAGCGCGACCTGGTCCCTGTCACCGCGCTGTTCCGCCTCCGACAGATTCCTCGCCACGACGCGAAGCTGCGATTGGAGAGCCACCAGGCGAAGCCGCCAGACGAGCTCGTCGACGATCTCGTCGTCCACCCTGGGCGGTGGACTCGCCCATGCTCGCCTGATGAGCTCCTGCTCACCTTCCTCGTACGTTTCCAACTCGGCCTGGAGCTGTTCGAGGCCGCCGCGGGTGAAAGTCTCCACCATTCGAAGGTAGGTTCGCCGGTCGTCCTCTCGGAAGTCGTGCGGATCGACGCGGCTACGGATCCTTTCGAAGGACTCGGGGCGCACGGCCAGAACAGTAAGAAGGTGCTGTCCGACATTCAGCTTGTTCCCGAGCGTAGGACGGACCAAACGAGGCGGTTCTTGCGCCGCCCGCTGCTCCCCTGTGCGTTTGGAATCCTTCACCGGACGCGTCATCAGGTGGGCCTCGATACCCAGCCACTCGGCGGATTTGGTCCGGTAGGCCTCGCGGACCGCCGGGTCGGGGATGCGGGCGAGGACCGAATAGACCCGTTCGAGCGCGATCTCGAGGTCGCGCGGCCGGCTGGCGTTGAGGTCCTTCACCGAGTCGCGGATCCAGAACTCCCAGTCGGGAGGAGCCTCGCGGACCGCCTTTCGCCAATCTCCCCCACCGCGCAGGAATTCATCGGGATCCTTGGCGCTGCCAAGCGAGATCACCCGCGTCCGCAACCCCACGGCGACGTGCTGCTCGATCGCCCGGAAGACCGCCTGCCTGCCCGCCGAATCGCCATCGAAGGCGAGGACGACCTCGTCGGTGAATCGCTTGAGGAGCCGGACCTGGTCCTCGGTGAGTGCCGTGCCGCTCGTGGCGATGGCATTGGTGACGCCGTGCTGGTGGGCCGTGATCGCATCGAACTGGCCCTCAACGAGCACCGCGTGTCCGCTGCTGCCGATCCCCTCCTTGGCCAGGTCGAGGGCGAAGAGAACCCGGCCCTTGGAGTAGGCGGGGGTCTCGGGCGAGTTCACGTACTTGCGGGGATCGTCGGCCACGGTGCGGCCGACAAAGGCGACCACCTGGCCGCGTTCATCGCGGATCGGAACGATGAGCCGGTTCCGGAAGAAATCCTGGCCGTCGCGGACAAGCCGGGCGGCCCCGGCGTCAGCCACCGACCGCTCCCGGCTCCTCAGGAACTGGGCGAGGCTGGTGCCGCCCGCGGGTGCAAAGCCGAGACCGAACTTGTCAGCGGTCTCCCGGGAGACGCCCCGTTGCTCGAGCAGGCGACGGCCTGCCTCGCCCGAGGGTGTCGAGTGAAGGACGTATTCGTAGAACTTGGCCGCGAAGGTATTGATCTCCACGATCCGCTTGCGCAGCTGCGTGCGCTCGCGATCGGCGCCCGACTGGCGGACCAGCTCAACCCCGGTCCGGTCGGCGAGCATCGCGAGGGCCTCCCGGAAGGGGACCTTCTCGATCATCTCGACGAACTTGAAGACGTCTCCCCCCTGGTCGCAGCCGAAGCAGTGCCAGGTCTGTGTCTGTGGCGTGACGCGGAAGCTGGGCGTCTTCTCCTGGTGGAAGGGGCAGAGGCCGAGGAACTGGTTGCCGACCGGGCGCAGCCGGACGTGCTCGCGAACGATCTCGACCAGCTCGGCCCGAGAACGAACCTGCTCCTTGGCGTCGTCCTGGGTAGCCACCGCAGGCATTCCGAGGGACTTTAGCGCTGTCCGGCAAGGTTCGCCGGTCGGCGAGTCGAAGCCCACCTCGCGCTGCCCCCGCGCCGGCTGATCAGCGGCTGGTCGAGCCCTCCGCCACCACCGCTTGGGCCGCCGCCAGCCGCGCCACCGGGACGCGGTAGGGGCTGCAGGAGACATAGTCGAGGCCGAGGTCGTGGCAGATCTTGATCGACTCGGGATCCCCGCCGTGCTCACCGCAGATGCCGACCTCGAGGCCCGGCCGCGCCGCGCGGCCCTCCTTGACAGCTATCCCCATCAGGCGCGCCACACCCCCCGAATCGATCGTCTCGAACGGGTTCCGGGGGAGGATCTTCTGCTCCAGGTAGCGACCGATGAACTTGCCCTCAGCGTCATCGCGGGAGTAGCCGAAGGTCGTCTGGGTGAGGTCGTTGGTGCCGAA
>CAXMLP010000124.1:0-9094 GCA_964194225.1 uncultured bacterium
TCGACATCCTGGTCAACAACGCGGCCACCCTCGACCACGCAGCCCAGCTGCCTCAACAGTCGTACGCGCTCTGGGACCGCGACATCAAGGTGAACCTCACAGGGGCTTTCAACTGCACCCGGGAAGCGTGGCCGCACCTGGTCGAGGGCGGAGCCGGTCGCATCATCTACATGTCCTCGGTGGCCGCCACCCTGGGCGGGTTCGGCCAGGCTTCCTACTCCGCCTCCAAGGCCGGGCTTCTCGGACTGATGCGAACCGCTGCGCTGGAGGGCGGCCGGCACGGGATCACCGCCAACGCCGTGGTCGGGGGAATCCTCCTGAGCGAGGCCGCCCAGGCTGCCGCCGATTCGAATCCGATGTACGAACGCTTCAAGCAGCGCACGGTCTTCAAGAGATTCGGCGGCCCGGCCGACATCGCCAATACGATCGCGTTCCTCTGCTCGGATGAGGCGGCGTACATAACCGGCACCACGGTCGAAGTCACCGGCGGCCTGCCACTCTTCACCGCCTGATGGGGGACTGCACCGACGTCCGGATGGAAGGAGGGATTGCAACGGTCGTCATGCACCGCAAGGGGAACAACGGCGTCGCGCTCGATCTCATGACCGAGCTCCGGGAAGCCTTCGACCGGCTCGGCTCAGATCCGGCAGTGCGCTGCGTGGTGCTGGCGAGTGAATACGAGAAGTACTTCTCGGTCGGTGCCGACCTGACCTCCTTCGGCGAGATCGATCGTGACGGCGCGGACGCCCACGCGAAGATCATGGCGCTGACTCTCGAGCTTCAGGAGGGATTCCGCGCCATCGAGGCGTGCCCCAAGCCTGTCATCGCGCGCATCAACGGTCACGCCCTCGGCGGCGGGTGCGAGCTGGCCCTCTGCTGCGATTACCGAATCATGGTCGAGGACGGCCGCGCCAAGATCGGCCAGAGCGAGACTCCTCTCGGCATCATCCCCGGTGCCGGTGGAACCCAGCGGCTGCCCCGTTTGATTGGCAAGGCGCGGGCGCTGCCCATGATCCTCGAAGGGACCCGGTTGTCGGCTCGAGAGGCGCAGGCTGTGGGCCTGGTCGGAGGCGCCGTATCGCCCGAGGAGCTCGACCAGACGGTGGGCGAGCTCGCCGCGCGGCTGGCGCGGTCGGCGACGGTGGCACTGGGGTTGGCCAAGGACGCCATCAACCGGGGACTCACACTGCCTCTCGAAGAGGGGCTGAGAATCGAGGCGGAGAACTTCGCCCGGTCCTCCCTGACCGAGGACGCCGTGATCGGTCTGGTCTCTTTCCTGTCGAAACAGGAGCCTGAGTTCAAGGGCAAGTAGGCTTAGGCGCATGGCCAAGGTTGCTCCCCACGCGGCCCCGAGACCAGCTGAGCTGAAGCCGCTCGACTTCCTCGATATCGACCACCTGCTTCGCGATGAGGAACGGCTGATCCGCGACACGGTCCGCCAGTTTGTTCGAGATCGGGTTCTGCCCGGTATCGAGGATTGGTTCGAGAACGGCGTCTTTCCCCGCGAGCTGGCGCCGGAGATCGGCCGGCTGGGCCTTCTCGGGATGCATCTCGAAGGCTATGGCTGCCTCGGCGCTTCAGCGACCAGTTACGGCCTCGCCTGCCTTGAGTTGGAGGCCGGCGATAGTGGCTTCCGCTCCTTTGTCTCGGTCCAGGGTTCGCTTGCGATGTTTCCGATCTGGCGCTTCGGATCGGAGGAACAGAAGCGGGAGTGGCTCCCGCGGATGGCGGTCGGCGATGCCATCGGCTGCTTCGGCCTGACCGAGCCGGACGCCGGGTCTGACCCCGCCTCAATGCGCACCGCGGCGCGCCGCTCGGGCTCGGACTGGATCCTGAACGGGAACAAGCTGTGGATCACCAATGGCGGCATCGCCGACCTCGCGGTGGTCTGGGCCAGGGCCGAGGAGGGCGTGCGCGGTTTCATCGTCCCGCGGGGGACCCCCGGCTTCACGACCCGTGACATCCATAAGAAGATGTCACTGCGCGCCTCGGTGACCTCAGAGCTGATCCTGTCGGACGTCCGGCTGCCAGAATCGGCCGCGCTGCCCGAAGTGACGGGGATGCGGGGACCGCTCTCCTGCCTCAATGAGGCCCGCTACGGCATCCTCTGGGGCGTGGTGGGCGCCGCCCGTGCCTGCTACGAGTCGGCCTTGGAGTACTCGAAGACACGCAAGCAGTTCGGCAAGCCAATCGGTGCCTTCCAGCTGACCCAGGAGAAGCTCGTCAACATGCTCCTCGAGCTGAACAAGGCGGCGTTGGTCGCCTACCACCTCGGGCGGATGAAGGATGAGGGTCGGATCACTCCCCAGCACGTCAGCTTCGGCAAGCTGAACAACGTGCGCGAGGCGCTCGAGATCTGCCGCTCCGCGCGCACGATCCTGGCCGCCAACGGGATCACGCTCGAGTACCCGGCGATCCGGCACATCAACAACCTCGAATCGGTGCTGACCTACGAGGGGACCAGCGAGATCCACACCCTGGTTCTGGGGCAGGCGATCACGGGACTGCCCGCCTACAGCTGACGAGCAGCTGACAAGAGGGGCCGCTCAGCCGGTACCCGTCACCAGGATCTGGTGAGCCTGCGCAGCACCGGCAACCGGCCGTCCCAGCTTGGCGGCCAAATCCTGGACCTGGCTGACCAGCTCCTCGTTGGTGGGCTGGCCGGGGCCCGAATAGTCCTCCAGGCCGACTCGGACATGACCGCCTCGCCGGATGGCCAATTCCGCCATCCCGCTGCCCACAGCGTCGCCGCCGAGCACGGCCACCATCCAGGGCAGGCGGCTGCCCGACAGCATGTCGAGGTAGGCCTCCAGGGCCGGCGCGGTGGGAGGCAGCCCGAATAGGAAACTGCCGGAGCCAAGGAATGGGCCGCCGCCACAGAAGTAGAGCCTCACCAGCCCACCGCACGACAGCAGGCCGGCGCGTTCATAGGCCAGGGCAAGGGCGAGGAAACCGGGTTCGTAGATGGACATCGCGGCCGGGATCCCCCGCTCGCGCGTGAAGGCGAAGAGGTGGCGGGTGTCACCGAAGGTGTTCTGGTAGACGAGCTCCCCGCCCTCAGGGTTCCCATCCCGATCCGCGCCGCCGACGTTTGCGGTGCCGGGATCGACCAGGGCCATCGGGAGCAGGCCCGCCTCCGCCAGCTCCACCTGGTGCCGGTTGCGCGTCTCGATGTCGAGGCCCGGCCCGCCACCCGCCATCGTGGGATAGAGGAGGACCTCCGGATGGCGGTCGCGAATCTGCCGCCAGGCCTGGAGATAGGGGGCCGAGGAGTGCCGGCCAGACCCGCCCAGGTTGGGCTCGTCGTTGTGGTTGTGGACCACGGTCGCTCCCGCCCGGACCGCCGCGCAGCCGCTGGCCACGATCTCGTCGACGCTGCGGGGAACGTTCGCGTTGCGCGACTTCTGGGTGCCCCCGTTGATGGCGGCCTCGATGACCAGAGGTGCTGGGACCATTCATCCGTATTGTGACTCCCATGGCTCGAGTGGGCCCCTATCACGGCCTGGCGAGGTGGTTGACCGGGTGGACGGTCGGTGTCTATTTCATGAGGTATGTCTTCACCCCTGTCGATCACCTGGCCTACCGGCTCACCGGGGGCCGGAAGGGCCTTTCGCCGCCGAGCCTGCCCTCCCTCCTTCTCACCACCACCGGCCGGACCTCGGGAAACTCTCGACGGGCGCCTGTCCTCTACCTGGCCGATGGCTCGCGGTATGTGGTCATCGGCTCGAATTATGGCCGCGACCGGCACCCGGCCTGGACGGCCAACCTTCTGGCCCAGCCGCGGGCTTCGGTGCGTATCGGTGAAAAGGAGCTTGGCGTCCTGGCCCGGCCGGCGACGGCGGCCGAGTTCGAACGCTACTGGCCGCAGTTCCTGCAGCTCTGGCCGGGCTGGAGGAAATACCGCCAGATGACCACCCGCGACTTCAGGATTTTTGTTCTCGAACCCGCCTGAGCCGGCCGCGGTCAGCCGCTGGCGGCGGCCGCCGGCGGACGCGCGATCAGGCTTCGTGGACCCAGGGGCCCCTGGATTCAGAGCTTGGGCGGAGTCGACATGATGTCCTTGGCCTCGGCCATCGCCATGTCGTCGCGGGGCAGGATGAGGTCGGACTTGGTGATCTGGTCGCTGGGGATCTTGGTGCCCTTGGCGCGGACGAAGGCGAGGAGCTCGGTCAGCTTGCCCTTGAAGGCAGATTCATCGCCCGAGTTGATGGTGGCCACCAGCTCCTTGTCGTACACGTCGAGCTGGCCGCGGTCCTCCTGGGAGAGGCGGTACTGGTCGTCGCCCTGGATGCGAACGACGGCCCCCGCCGGAAGCTGGCCGCCCATCTGAGCCTTCATCAGCGCTAGCTGCTGGTCCACGTTGGAGGCGGTGGAGGCGGAGTCGAGCTGGCGCTGGATGTCATCGTTGCCGGAGCCGACCTGGTCGAGCGTGCCACTGTCGACGAGCTGGTCAATCGCGGCTGCCCGGGCCTGCATCTGCGTCGTCTTCTCCTGCGCCCGGTCGACCATCATCGTCACGTCGGCCATCTGCTCGGAGATGCCGGTGACCGCCTCGCCGATCTTGGTCGAGGCCTGGGCGGCTGAGTACTGGGCCTTGATCGTCTCCTTCTGGGTTCGGAAGGCTTCGACCTTGGCCTGAAGCTTCTGGGCCGTGAGCTCCAGCTTCTGCTCCTGGTCCTTCATCTGCTGGATCTGCTGGTCGAGCCCGGTCAGCTGTAGCTGTGCGGTCTGGGCGCGGGTCAGAGCGATGCGGGCGAGGTCTTCACGGTTCTGCTGGAGGGCCTGTTGCGCCTGGGTGTTCAGCTTGTCGACGCTCTGCCGGATCTGCGCCGCCTGGAGCTCCAGCCGCTTTTCGGCGGTGAGGACGTCAGCCACGTTGCGGCGCACCTGCTGCAGCGATTCGAGCTGCTTCTGATAGGCGAAGTCGAGCGCCTGGTTGGGATCCTCGTTGCGGTCGAGCGCCGCATTGAGCTTCTGCTGGACCACCTCGGACATCCGCTTGAAAACACTCACCTCGTCACACCCCCCACCAAAATCATGCGAGTTCTGCCATCACCTCAGAGAACTGGTCGCGCGTCAATCGCAACTCATCCTCGCCCAAGTCCCGAAGCGGCCGCTCCGGCAAACGCTCCCGTGTGGAAAAATCCTCGGCCTCCGGCTTCGCGTAGAGCAGGCCGGTCACCAGCTGGCCGGCCTTGCGCCCCTCCTCGATCAGCTGCAGAGCGGCGCTCCGATCGGTCGGGTCGTGATCGTGCTCGGCGAGCTTGCGGAGCACCAGGTGTGAGCCATCGTGGAGGCGCACGTCGGTGGTCGTGCCCGGCTCGTAGTCGACCAGGACCTCCTCGTAGTACGGGATGAAGGACGGGTCCTGGATCGCCTCCTCATGTTCCTTCACCCATTCGTAGCTCTTGGTCGAGCCGTCATGGTCGTTGAAGGTCACACAGGGCGAGATGACGTCGAGCACGGCGACCCCACGATGGGCTATCGCAGCCTTCAGGAGGGGCACCAGCTGCTTGCCGTCCCCACTGAAGGAGCGCGCGACGAAGGTGCCCCCGAGCGAGATCGCCATGATGCACAGATCGATGGGTTCGTACGTGTTGACGGCCCCTTTCTTCTGCACCGATCCGACGTCAGCGGTGGCTGAGAACTGCCCCTTGGTGAGGCCGTAGGTCCCATTGTCCTCGATGATGTATGTGCAGTCGACGTTGCGCCGGATGAGGTGCGCGTACTGCCCGAGGCCGATCGAGGCGGTGTCGCCGTCACCCGAAACCCCGAGCACGACGAGTGAGCGGTTGGCGAGCTTGGCCCCGGTTGTCAGCGAGGGCATCCGGCCGTGCACACCGTTGAAACCGTGGGCGGACTCCACGAAGTAAGCGGGCGTCTTGGAGGAGCAGCCGATGCCGCTCATCTTGGCCAGGTTGGAGGGCGGCAGCCCCAGCTCGTACATCGCCTTGATCAGGTGGTTGGTGATGGAGTTGTGACCGCAGCCGGCGCATAGGGTCGTCGCGGCGCCCTTGTATGCGTCGCGGGAAAGCCCGATGCGGTTGAGGGTGATGCTCAAGCGGGGATGGCCTCCAGTTCCAGCAGGGGCCGGGTGATGGCGTCAGCCGGGATCGGCTGGCCGTCATAGCGGCGGATGGAGTTCAGCTTACCGATCTCCGCCGCGGGCAGGTGGAGCCGGAGGAGGTCGTAGAGCTGGCCGTCCCGATTCTGCTCCACCACGTAGACGCGCTTATGGTCGGTGACGAACTCCTTGATTGAGTCTGCCAACGGCAGGGCTCGGACCCGGAGGTAGTCCACCTTCAGGCCGGCCGCCTTCAGCTGATCGCGAGCCTCAACCACAGCGTGATGGGTCGACCCGAACGCGATCACGCCGACCGCCGCGCCTTCGGACTCGACGATCGGCGCGGGAACCTCAGTGCGGGCCGTCTCGAACTTACGGCTGAGCCGGTCCAGGTTGCGCGCATAGGTCTCGCCGGATTCGGTGTACCGGGCGTTCTCGTCGTGGCCGGAGCCACGGGTGAAGTAGCCGGCGAGGGGATGGTCGGTGCCGGGCAGAGTCCGGTAGGGAATCCCATCGCCGTCGACGTCGCGGTACCGTCCCCAATCGCCCTTCAACTCCTCCAACCGGGCAGCCGTGAGCACCTTGCCGCGATCGAAGGGCTGCTCCGGATACTGGAAGGGCGGAGTCATCCACCAGTTCATGCCGAGGTCCAAGTCGCTCAGCACGAACACGGCGGTCTGGAAGCGGTCGGCCAGGTCGAAGGCCGCGATCCCCATCTCGTAGCACTCCGCCACGGTCGCCGGGAGCAGCACAAGGTGCTTGGTGTCGCCGTGGGAAAGCGTGTAGACGAACCCGAGGTCTGCCTGGCTGGTCCGGGTGGGAAGCCCGGTCGAAGGGCCCACGCGCTGGATGTCGAAGATCACGACGGGGATCTCGGCGTAATAGGCGAGTCCGGCGAATTCGGCCATCAGGCTGAGACCGGGTCCCGCCGTCGATGTCATCGCGCGGGCGCCTGCCCAGCCGGCCCCGATCGCCATCCCCACCGCCGCCAGCTCGTCTTCGGCCTGGACGACCGCGATCCGCTTCTCGCCGGTCACCGGATCGACGCGGAACCGCTCGGCGTAACTGCCGATGTATTCGCAGAGGGATGACGATGGGGTGATCGGGTACCAGGCGGCCACCGTGCAGCCGCCCATGATGCACCCCAACGCGGCTGCCTGGTTGCCCTCGGCGAGGACCAGCCCCTCGGTCCGCCCGGTCATCGGCCGGAGCACGTGGAGATCCTTCTTGGTGAAGTTCTCATCCCAATAGTCCATCCCGACCGTCACCGCGTCCAGGTTCACCTGCACGGCTCGGGGCTTGCTCAGGAAGTGCCGCCGGACACCGATCTCGATGTTCTCGAACGGGATCTCCAAAAGCCGCGCGACAAAGCCGACGTAGATCATGTTCAGGAGCTGCTTGCGCAGCTTGTCGTTTTCGATCTTCGTCTTGGCCAGGGAAGCGAACGGCACGGGATGGTAATGAACATCCGAGCGCGCGTTGAGTGTCGAGTAGGCGGCATCGTGGATCACCGCGGCGCCGGGCCGGACCCCGGCGAGGTCAGCTGCCCAGGTGGCTGGATTGAGGGCAACCAACACATCGGGGTCCCCCTTGCGGGCCTGGTAGCCGGCCTCCGAGATGCGGACCTGGAACCACGTAGGCAGGCCCTCGATGTTGGAAGGGAAGATGTTCTTGGGCGCGACCGGGATGCCCATCGAGAAGATCGCGCGCATGAGGACAGAGTTAGAGGTTTGACTTCCGGAGCCGTTGACGGTGGCAGCCTGGAAAGTTAGGTCGTTGACATTGAGCTCCGACACGAGAGTCTCCTACGTTACATGCATCGACCGGGAGGCGGACGGCCAGCCCGGAGCAGGCATCAGCTACCCTCAACCGACGTGAAGATCGTCGTTCCCAGGGAGACCACACCGGGCGAGCTGCGGGTGGCCCTGACACCCGCCGCCGCGGGGCGGCTGATCGCCTCCGGGAACGAGGTGGTTGTCGAGTCCGGGGCGGGCGGTGAGGCGTTCCCGGACCACCTCTACCAGGACGCAAAGGCCACGATCGCCGCCTCCGCCGAGGCGGCCTGGGGCCAGGCTGGGGCGGTCCTGAAGGTGCGCAAGCCGAGCCTGCCGGAGGTTGAGATGATCCCCGTGGGCGCCGCTCTCTTCGGGTTCCTTCAGCCGCTGACGAGCCCGGAACTGGTCAGGGCGCTGGCCGCCCGGCGGATCCAGGCCTTCAGCCTCGACGCGATCCCGCGCATCACGCGCGCCCAGTCAATGGACGCTCTCAGCTCCCAGGCGACGGTGGCCGGGTACAAGGCCGCGCTGATCGCGGCCGATTCCCTGGGGAAGCTGTTTCCGATGCTGATGACCGCCGCCGGCACGGTGACGCCGGCCAGGGTGCTGGTGCTCGGCGCCGGCGTGGCCGGCCTCCAGGCCATTGCGACAGCGCGCCGGCTGGGAGGCGTCGTTGAGGCCTTCGACGTTCGGGCGGCGGCTCGGGAGGAGGTCAGAAGCCTGGGCGCCAAGTTCATCGAGCTGGAGCTGGAAACCCAGGAGGGCTCGGGTGGCTACGCGAAGGAGCAGTCGGAGGACTTCCTTCGCCGCCAGCGCGACCTCCTCGGCAAGCACGCCGCCCAGGCCGACGTGGTGATCACCACGGCGCTCATCCCCGGCCGCCCCGCTCCCGTTCTGCTGACCCGTGAGATGGTCGGCGGGATGCGGCCGGGTTCGGTCGTCATCGATATCGCGGCTGAGACGGGGGGCAATTGCGAGCTGACCGAGCCGGGCAAGGTGGTGGTCAGCAATGGGGTGCAGGTCCACGGGATCATCAACCCCGCCGGGATGGTCCCGGCCGTCGCCTCCGAGCTCTACGCCAAGAACATGACCAATCTTCTCGGCCTCCTGATGAAGGGCGCCGAACTGGTGCCCGACGCAGAGGACGAGATTGTCAAGGGGAGCCGGATCACCCTTGCGGGCGAGGTCGTCCAGGAGGCCACCCGGAAGGCCCTCGGCATGGTCCCCGTCCAGGGCTGAGCGAGTGGGTTGCGAG
>CAXMLP010000125.1:0-8220 GCA_964194225.1 uncultured bacterium
GAGCCGCAATGAGGTTAATGGCGTGCGCAGCTCGTGCGAGAGGTTGGCCACGAATTCCTGCCGGACGGTCTCGAGGCGGCTCAGCTCACTGATGTCGGTCAGAAATGCCAGTCGGTCGCCATCGGGGGAGTCCGCAACGCTGACCCGAAGCGTGCTCGGCCGGTGGACGAGCCGGACCTCCGACTGGCCGCGCCGGGCCTCGTGAATGGCGGCCTCCAGGCGAAGCTCCCGGGTCAGGACGATGAGGCTTTCGGGCAGCCGGTCGTCGGTGAAATTGAAGAACGCCTGGGCTGCCTCATTCGCCTGCTTGACCACGAGCCGCGCGTCCAGCAGCAGGACCATGATCGGGGCGCGGCGGAGCACGCTGAAAGCCGCCTCCGGGGCGCCGACGGGCACGGCAGCGGCGACCGGGGGGTGAAGCATGAAGCGGCGCCACCACACGGCCCGGAGTATGAATCATGCGGCCGCCCATCCCGGGCGGCGGCGACGAACCAACCGCGTTGTGTCGCAGGATTGTCTCGCCGATGGCTACGCGACTTTCACTTGAGGGGGGGCCCAGCTCGCACCGCCTGCTGGCGATCTGGACACGGATCGGACTCCAATCCTTCGGCGGCGGGCAGGCCGTCCAGCTCTATGCCTACGACGCCCTGGTCGATGACCGGCATTGGATCTCGGCAGAGGGCTGGAACGAGATCTGGGGCATGTGCCAGGTGGTCCCGGGGATGAACGTCATTGCCTTTGCCGCACTGAGCGGTTACCGGCTGTCCGGCTGGGGCGGTTTTGCCGGGTCCGTCATCGGGCTGGTCATTCCTAGCGTTGTGCTCACGATCCTGGTCACCGCCGCGTATCAGCGGGTGCAGGCCCAGCCGCTCTTCCGGGGCGGCCTGAGGGGCCTGGTACTGGCCTCGGTCGGCGCCGCCTTCGTGATGAGCTGGCGTCTCATCAGGCCCGCTCTTCGCGCCGGCCGCCGCGAGGCGCCGCGCTCACTGGTGGGAGCCATCGCGGTGACCGTCGGGTCGGCGGCGCTGGCCGCGACGGGCCGGGTTCCCGCGCTCGCCATCCTGCTCGGCGCGGGACTGGTCATGGCGGTCGTGCTGCAGTCGGTGGGCCGAGCCAGCCCTGCCCCGGAGGACCGACCGTGATCGATGGAGCAACATTCTTCTGGCTGGCCCTGCGCGCCTCGCTGCTCTCCTCCGGCGGCTTCGGCAACCTGCCGCAGCTCCACCAGGACCTGGTGTCGCGCGGCTGGGCCACCGATTCCCAGTTCGCCACCGCCCTCGCGATCGGTCAGCTGGCCCCGGGTCCCAGCGGTCTCTGGGTGGTCGCCCTCGCCTTCCTTGTGGGCGGCCTTTCGCCGGCGCTGTTGAGCGCTGTCGCCGTCATCCTTCCCCCGCTGCTGGTGGTCCCCGTCGGTCGTGTGCATGGGCGTTTTGCCGACCTGCCGGCGGTGCGCGGCTTTGTCCGCGGGCTGGTTCTGGCCGTCGCCGCCACTGTTCCCGTCGTCTTCCTGGGCGTGACGGCGCCCGGCTTCAACTGGCTCGCCATCCTGGTAATTGGCGGGAGCGCCGCATTGATCGCCAGCCGCCGTATACCGCTGTTCGTGGTGCTGGCCGCGGGCGGGCTGGTCGGGGCCGCCGCCTACCGCTGACGACGTCAGGCCTGAAGCTCTGCCGAATCCCGGGCGGCCGCCGCGCGCTTGCGGGCCGGCCCGGCCAGGCCGACGACCACCGCGGCCAGCACGCCGAGCACGAGCAGCAGACCGGCCAGCTGGCGCTGGCTGGACACCGCCGTGGCGAAGAGGGCGACGGCGAGGAGAGCGGCGACGGTGACGATCGCCAGGGCCCCGTCGTCCACGAATAACCCCCAGAGCTCGGCGCCGATCGCACGCAGTATGCGGACCGGTGCCGATTGGACGCCCCGCGGCCGCACGGGTTGGCGCAGGAACATCACGAGCGCGAAGGAGGCGAAAGCGTAGCCGGCGATCAGCGGGATGAGCACGAGGTCATTGAGCCACCACACGACTCCGATGCCCTCGCCGGCAAAGAAGGTGCCGAAGGAGGTGAGCATGATGCCGACGATGTACTTCATGGTGTTCTCCGGGACGCGGGTGAGCGGGTGGCGGAGCGCGACTCCGACGGCGGCCACGACAACCATGCTCGCCACGGCGCCGATCGCGGCGGCCTGGAGGCTGTTGAGACGGCCCAGCGCGACGACGATGAAGACGACCTCGACGCCCTCCAGGAATACCCCGTTGAAGGATGTCGCAACACCAGCCCAATGGCTCTTGGCGCTGAGCAGCTCCTCTTCGGTCTCGATGAAGGCCTTGGCCTCGTCGTGCAGGGCTTTGAGTCCGGCCGAGCGGAGGATGGCCTTGAGGAGCCACTTGAGGCCGAACAGAAGGAGAAACACGCCGACCAGCGTGCGGGGTACGGCGATCGGGACATAGGTGGTTATCTGGGTGCCGAAGACGACGATGGCGACGACGATGGCGACCAGGGTGAGGACCGCAACACCGGTCCCTGTCAGAGCCGAGCGCCAGCCCTTGATGGCTCCCACCGCCAGCACGATGGTGAGGGCCTCGACCCACTCCACCGCCGCGGCCAGGAACGTGACACCGACAACCACATAGTTCATCTGCCTTCCTCTTGCTGCTTGAGTTGCTTCCTTCTAATACCTTCTACAACGTCCGTTCCATTGTGGCGGCGCCGCCGTGGCCCTCAACATCGTCTATGACCATCGCTTACGCCGGTTTCAGGAACCGGAAGGGAGACCACGACGCATGAGCACAGTCGCCGCCGAGCTGGCCGCCGGCTGTCGTGAGCTACACGCCCGCCGGCTGCCTCAGTCTGTCCAGACCGAGGCCGAGCGGTCGCTCCTGAATGTGGTTGCGACGGCCATCGGCGCCAGCCGGCAGCCCGCGGTCGACATCGTCCTCGAGGTCGGCCGGCTGGTTGGTGGCGCCGCCGTGCACGTGGTGCCCGGCCGTCCCGACAGGGCCGATCGGCATCACGCGGCGCTCGCCACCGGTGTCGCCGCCCACCTCGACGACTTCGACGACACCCACCTGCGCACCGTCATCCACGCCGGCGCGGCCTGCCTCGGCGCGGGTCTGGTGGCGGCGGCCGACCGGCGCAGCAGTGGCCGCCACTTCCTGAGCGCCTTCGCCCTCGGGATCGAGGCCCAGCTTCGCGTGGGGGCCGCCATGTCCCCCCATCACTACGACGAGGGTTGGCATATCACCGGCACGGTCGGCGTCATCGGCGCCGCGGTAACCGCCGGTCTCCTGCTGGACCTGGACGCAGCTCGGCTCGAACTGGCGATCGCGCTTGCGGCGGCACAGCCGCTCGGCCACCGGGAGAGCTTTGGGACGATGGAGAAGTCGTTCCACCCCGGCAAGGGGGCCGCCACCGGGCTGCTCGCCGCCCTGCTCGCGGAGAGAGGCTGGGAAATCGCCAGGGACGTCCTGGAGGGCAGGGGTGGCTACTTCGAGCTGCTCTCGGCCGAGAGCAGGCCGGCTGAGGTCACGGAGGCGCTCGGCACCCGCTGGGAGATCCTCGCCAATACCTACAAGCCCTATCCCTGCGGAATCGTCTGCCATCCAGCGATCGACGCGGCGATCGCGCTGAGCGGCTGGCTGGCCGACGCCCGCCGGGTGCGCCAGGTGACGATCCATTGCAATCCACTGGTGGCCGAGCTGACCGGCAATCCCCGGCCGGTGGACGGGCTGGAGGCTCGGTTCAGCACCATCCACGGGGTGGCGGCGGGGCTCGCCGACAAAACCGTCGGACTGCCGCAGTACGGCGATGAACGGGTCACGCGGGATGACCTTGTGAGGCTCCGATCGGTGACCCGGCTGGCGCCTGATGCGGCGATCCCGCGCGATGCGGCGCGGGTCGAGGTTGAGCTCGAGGACGGTCACCGAATGGAGGAGTCGGTGAGCCATGCCCGGGGCAGCCTGGAGAGGCCGCTGACCGAGGCCGAACTGCTCGGCAAGGCAAGGGGGCTGATCGAACCGGTGCTGCCGGGGCGGACCGCGGCCGTGGTGGCGGCGGTGATGTCGGTCGGGGTCGGCGGGAGCATCGACCAGCTGCTGGCCGCCATCCGTGCGGAGACTGTCTCATGAGCGTCACGCTGGAGCTGGCGGAATACTCGCTTCGGGCGCGGCCCGCGGCTGGGAGCATCGCTGACGCCCGCCGGGCGTTCGAAGGGGCGGTGAGGCGGGCGGTGCCCACCTCCGCGGCGGCCGACGCCGCGCTTGCGGTTGCGGTTGCCCATGGTTCGCCGCCTCAGGCGACGCTGCTCGGTCGCCCCGAGAGGTTGGCCGTGACCTGGGCGGCGTTCGTCAATGGCGCGGCCGGCGAGGACGCCGTGGTGGCCGCCGCAATGGCCATGGCGGAGTGGTCGGGACAGCAGCTCGACGCCGCCCTCGCGGCTGTTGCCGTCGGGAGTCACTCAGGGCGGGCCGTGGCTGCCGCGCTTGCGGCTGCGCCGGGAAGGCGGGCCTGGGCGGCCGACGGTGTCGCGGCTCTGCTGGGCGCGGCGGTGGCGGCCGGCCGGCTAGTCGGCCTCGACGCTCAGCGACAGGCGATGGCGATCGGGATCGCCGCCACCCAGGTGGCCGGGTTGGCGAGGGCTGCCGAGCACCCGGGAGGCAGGGCGCTGCTGATGGCGCGGGCCGCGTTCGACGGCGTCGAGGCGGCGCTGCTCGCGCGCGCCGGATTCACCGCACCCACCAATGGCTTGGAGGGGAGGCGGGGCCTCGCCGAGCTGACCGCACCGGGAGCGGACCTCAGCGGCCTCGTCCGTGGAATTGAACAGTGGAATTGAACAGGAGTTCGCGCGCGAGGCGGCGGCGGACTCAGTCGAGCTTCCAGACCCGGACGGCGTTTCGATAGAAGAGGCGATCGAGCTCGTCCTCAGTCGCGGCTGGCAGGGCATCCAGCACCAGTGAGATCCATTCGCGAAGATCGCTGATGATCTGGCAGACCGGCCAGTTGCTGCCGAACATGACGCGGTCCCAGCCGAAGAGATCGACCACCTGCCGGACGATCGGTCCGACCGCCTCACCCTTGAGCGCGGGGTCGTCGGGCTGTTGCACGACAGGGGACACCTTGACCACCACGTTGGGATGCTGAGCCAGCTCGACCATCTTCGCCAGCCAGCCGGGCTGCGGTTCGACAATCATGTCGGGCTTGCCGAGGTGGTCGAGGACGATCGTCGTATCGGGCAGCCGGCGGGCGAGTGCGATGACTCCATCGAGCTGGAAATGCTTGACGCAGACCTCCGGCACCAGGCCCAGGTCGGCCGCTCGTCGAAAGCCCTCGACCATCGCCGGCTCGGCGAGATAGAGCGGGTCGGGGTGGAACTGCGTGCCGCGGCGGATCCCGCGGACCAGCGGGAACTTGCGCAGGCTCTCCAGCTCGGGCCGCCGGTCCGCGTGCTCGGCGAGGTTTCCGGCGACCATCCCGGCCAGGCGGGGCTGCTCGGCGGCGATCGCTGAGATGAACTCGGCCTCGGCCAGACCCTCCCCCTCGTCGCGGACCTGAACCATCACCGCCCGCTCGAGCGGGAGGCCGGCCCAGGCCGCTTCGTAATCGGCCCAGAGAAAGTCCTTCTGAACGGCGGCGGCGGCGAGCAGGCCTGACTGCGGCACCTGGGCGCGCCGGAACAGGTGAAAGTGGCTATCCGCGATTCTTTTCGGCTGCATATTCAGAAGTTGGACAGCATGTCCAGGTAGCCCTTGCGGCGCGCCTGCCGGTCGGCCCAACTGTAGAGGACGTAGCCGAGCACGACCGTGCCCAACGTCGCAAGCGCGAGGCGCGCCAGCACCTCGCCGTCGGTCAGCGTCGGGAACATCCCATAGACCCTTCCGTGGAGGATCGCCCGGCGGGTCAGCTCAAGCCAGTAGACGAGCGGCGAGAAGGAAGCGAGGGTGGCGAGGGGCGCGGGCAGCACCGAGATCGGGAAGATCGCCCCCGAAAAGATGTAGAGGACCTGGGCCATCATCTCGCCGTAGCCGTATGCGTCACGGCCCGAGAGCAGGATCATGCTGAGGGTTATCGCGAAAGCCATAACCGAGGTGAACGCGAGCAGGCAGGCCACGGCGAGCAGCGGATAGTCGACCCGAAAAGGGCTGATTGGCAGCCCGAGACCGACCGTCGCGACGGTCAACACGATGACCACCGCGGCTGCCGCGCTGCTCAGTTTCGATGTGGCTCGGCCGACCAGGAAGAGGGGGACTCGGAGGGGCGCGAGGTAGGCGTATTTCAGCATCTTGTAGCGGCCCCGGTCCTCCAGGATGCCGACACTGAATTCACTCACCCCCTCCTGGACGAACGCCCAGAACGAGGTCCCGATCACCAGGAAGGCGAGGTAGTTCCGCACATCCCCCCGGCCGCCGGTGATCACCGAGTACATCACGACGAGGATCAGCGCGGAGGAGAGCGGGCGAACCAGGGCGTAGATGACGAACAGCAGCGGGCGGGTCCAGTTGCTGGAGATCGCCCAACCGAGCCGCACCGCGGTCGTGAACCCGGCCCAGGGAATCAGGACCATTTCGAGATCAACTTGCCGTCGCGGCGGGCGCGCTGCTCCATGAAACTGAGGCCCTGGCGGGCCAGGAAGAGGAAGATCGGAATCTCGAGTGCGACGAGGAGGGCCTCGAGCCGGGGATCCAGGAATCGCGGTGTGCCTGGCAGCAGCACCTGGCGCATCGCATCCAGGCCGAGCGTCAGCGGAATCAGCGAAGCTGCTGCGCCGACGTAGGAACCGAGCGCACTGACCGGGAAGTACAACCCGCTCAGGAAGTTGACTGGCTCCTGGAGCCCGCTGGAAAGGTGCCAGGCCTCCCGCGCATAGAAGAGGAAGACACTCGCCAGGAGCATTCCCAGGCAGTAGAGGGCGGCCAGGGTGAGCAGGAAGATGCCGGCCGCGGGGAGGACGCCCTCGGGCGTGTAGGTGACCCCGAAGAGCAGCGAGCCGAGGATCAGGATGAATGCGGCGCGCAGGCTGGTGGTGAACATCGAGCCGAGTGCCATTCCGAGCAGGATGGCCTCGAAGCTGGTCGGCGCCACCGCGTACAGCTCGAGCGTTCCGTTGTCCCGGTCCCAGGAGAACTGCGCGGCCATGCATCAGAGCACGTTCTGCCAGAAGGCCAGCATCGCCCCGCCCATCACCACGAAGCCCAGGTATTGATGGGGCGCCTGCAGCCCCTGGTAGACGAAAACCATGGAGAGGGTTCCGATCAGCGGGAAGGCGAAGTCGAAGAACACCCATGACTTCTGGCGGTTGGCGGCAACCACGCGCGGATAGGCCCGGGCGAGCACGCTTCGCAGGCCGATGGCGAGTTCCGTGGGGCCATCGCTCACGACTCCACCTCATTGAGGCTTCGCCCCACCAGCTGCACGAAGGCGTCCTCGAGGGTGGGCTGCCGGGTCGTCAGTCCGCGGACGTGGCGGCCACTTTGCTCAACCGCGTTGATCACCCTTGAGAGCGTGCCTTCGTCCGCCAGGATGAGGCTGAAGCGGTCAAGGCCATCCTGGACCTGGACCGTGGCACCCTCGACACCCTGGACGGCGCGAAGCCGGTCCAACACTGGCGGGCCGGGTTGCAGCTGAAGGTCCACGATGACGTCGCGCTGCACCTCGGCCTTGAGAGCCAGCGGCGTCCCCTCGATGACCACCCTGCCCTGGTTGACAATCGCGATCCGGTCGCAGAGGTCGTCGGCCTCCTGCATGTAATGGGTGGTCAGGATCACCGTGCGGGTGGGGTCCTCGCCCATCCAGCGAGAGACCTCAGCGCGCAGGTCGCGGGCGGCCTCGACATCGAGGGCCACGGTCGGCTCATCCAGGAAGAGGACGCGGGGGTCGGTCATCAGGCCGCGCACCAGGTTCATCTTCTGGCGCATGCCGCTGGAGAGCCCCGAGATCTGGCGGTTAGCCACATCGGCGAGCCCGAGCCGCTCCAACAGCTCATCGATCCGAGCCCTGGCCGTCCGGGAGGGGATCCCGTAGAACTGGCTGAACATCCAGAGCTGCTCGCGGACGCGCAGGAGGCCGTAGCCGGCGTTCTCGCCACCCGATACGATCGCGATCCGCGGCCGCAGCCGCCGGTAGTCCTTCACCACGTCCAGGCCATCCACCCGCGCGGTGCCGGTGGTCGGTAAGAGGAGGGTGACGAGGATCTTGATCAGCGTCGTCTTGCCCGCGCCGTTGGGTCCGA
>CAXMLP010000126.1:0-6562 GCA_964194225.1 uncultured bacterium
TGAACAAGGCCGCCTGACTGTCGACCCGAGGTCGGTCATCGCGCCTTTAGTTAACCTGCCTCAGTCACTCGCGCCACCGCACAACTTCGCGGACTCCTCGAGGAGCCGATCAAGCTGATCTGCGCCAACTCCGGCAAGGAGGGCTCGGTGATCCTCGAAAAAGTGCGCGAGCTGCCGCCCAGCGAGGGATACGACGCCCAGGAGGAGCGCTTCGTGGACATGTTCGAGGCAGGGATCGTCGACCCGGCCAAGGTCACCCGCTCGGCTCTCCAAAACGCGGCCTCGGTTGCGGCCATCGTGCTCACCACCCAGGCGGTGGTAGCCGAGATCCCGGAACCGAAAAGCTCGGCTGTTCCGCCGATGCCCGAGATGTAGACATCGTGATGAGGCCCGAAGTCGCAGCGCAGGCGGGGCGGACACCATGAGCGGGGCGAGCCACGGCGGCAATCTCGATTCGAAGATCGCCGCGACGCCGGCAGGTATCTGGGCTGGGCCATGGCTGGCATGGGCGACCGCGAAAGGCTGCTGGTCCTCGCCCTCCCGCGGGGCGGCGTTCCGGCCTTTGGCCGCGGGTTCAACACCGCCTGCGGAAGGGGGATGGGCGCCCCCCGCCGGGGCGCCCATCCACGGTAGAGAGAAGACCTTGAGCATGGTCTCAATGGGCGGCCAGACCAACGTGCGAGCGTCACGAGTTTGCCTGGGGAGAGATGGTGTCAATCGCCGAGAGCCTGCCTCCGGGTAGGTCGATGCGACAGACTTGGGGGGTTGCAGTTGTGTAATTCAACCAAGTCCAGGCGCCCTCACTATGTAAAGGCGCCCAATGACGTGGCGACCCCCGGTTCCCTAGGGTGATTGGGATGGTATCTCCCAACCCGCTCCGCATCGACGTCGACCGCATCCGTTGGGCGGATCCGGAGTTCGCGGCGCGCCCATCTCCGGAGAGGTCCAGATGCAGCTGACCCCACGAGAGCAGGAAAAGCTGCTCATCTACGTCGCAGCCGACCTCGCTCGCAAAAGGCAGGGGCGCGGCCTCCAACTGAACCTCCCGGAGTCGGTGGCACTCATAACAGAGGCGATGCTGGAGGCGGCACGCGACGGCCGGTCGGCGGCCGAAGTCATGGCGCTGGGAAGGCGGGTCCTATCTCGCGACCAGGTGATGGAGCAGGTGCCCGACCTCCTCCACGTGGTCCAGGTCGAAGCCACGTTCCCGGACGGCACCAAGCTCGTTTCCTGCCACGATCCAATCCCATGAGCGGCTACGAGCACCCGTCCGGAGAGATCGAGATCAACCCAGGCCAGCCGGTGACGGAATTGCGGGTGGCGAACCGCGGAGACCGGCCCATCCAGGTCGGTTCCCACCATCACTTTGCGGAAGCCAACCGCGCGCTCCTATTCGATCGGATGGCCGCCTACGGCCGGCATTTGAACATCCCAGCCGGCACGGCCGTGCGGTTCGAGCCCGGTGACACCAGGCAGGTGGCCCTCGTGCCATTCGCTGGAGCCCGTTGGGTGGCGGGCTTCCACGGACTCGTCGACGGCGAACTTGATGGCCCGGGCATCCGGGAGCGGTTCGAGGTTCGGTTGAAAGCGGCTGGGTTCGACAGTGCTGAGCCCAGTTGAGGATCTCGCGCCCCCAGCACGCTGACCTCTACGGGCCGACGACTGGTGACCGTTTCAGGCTCGCTGACACCAACATCGTATGCGAGGTCGAGATGGACCTTACGCGAAGCGGCGACGAGGCGGTTTTCGGCGGGGGCAAGACGATCCGCGACGGGATGGCGCAGTCGTCGCGGGTCACCAGGGCGCAAGGGTCGCTCGACCTCGTGATAACCAATGCCGTCCTCCTCGATCCAATGATCGGAGTCGTCAAAGCTGACATCGGTATCCGGGATGGCCGCATCGTTGGCATCGGCAAAGCCGGCAACCCGGACGTGATGGATGGGGTGACACCGGGCCTGGTGATCGGTGCCGGCACCGAGGTCATCGCTGGCGAAGGCGCGATTGCGACTCCGGGTGGGGTTGACACCCACGTCCATATGATCTCCCCCCAGCAGGTTTGGGCAGCCCTGTCCAATGGGATCACGACTCTTCTCGGAGGCGGGACCGGACCAGCCGAGGGCAGCAAGGCCACGAGTTGCACGCCGGGAGCCTGGAACATCGCGCAGATGCTTCGGGCGGCGGAGGCTCTCCCGGTCAATTGGGGCGTGATGGGCAAGGGTAACGCCAGCCATCCGGACCCTCTGCGGGAGCAGGTCGAGGCGGGTGCCTGCGCCCTCAAGGACCATGAGGACTGGGGCACGACGCCGGCGGTGATCGACTGCAGCCTGCGCGTGGCCGACGAGTACGACATTCAGTTGGCCATCCACACCGACACCCTTAATGAAGCGGGCTTCGTGGAGGACACCATCGCCGCCATCGCAGGCCGGACAATCCACACTTTTCACACCGAGGGAGCGGGTGGCGGCCACGCCCCCGACATCATTCGGGTGGCTGCCCTGCCCAATGTGCTGCCGTCCTCCACCAATCCAACCCGCCCCTACACGGTCAACACGCTCGACGAGCATCTCGACATGTTGATGGTGGCCCACCACCTCAACCCTGCTGTTCCCGAGGACGTGGCCTTTGCGGAGAGCCGTATCCGGGCCGAGACCATGGCCGCCGAGGATGTCCTTCACGACCTCGGGGTCATCTCGATGTATTCGTCCGATTCGCAGGCGATGGGCCGGATTGGGGAAACCTTCATCCGCCTCTTCCAAACAGCGCACAAGATGAAGCATTTCAAGGGTCCGCTGCCGGGCGACGGGGGCAACGACAACCTGCGCATCCTGCGCTACCTCGCCAAGCTCACGATCAACCCGGCGCGAGCCCACGGGATAGCTCACATCGTGGGTTCGATTGAACCGGGCAAGCTCGCCGACATCGTTCTTTGGCCCATACAGTTCTTTGGGGTCAAGCCCAAGCTTGTGGTTAAGGGGGGACTAGTCGCCTGGGCGCTCATGGGTGATCCCAACGCCTCGATCCCGACCCCAGAGCCGGTTGTCTACCGACCCATGTTCGGTGCCCTCGGGGGTGCTCTGGCGGCAACCTGCGTGACCTTCACGTCACAAGCGGCCCACGCAAGTGGGATCCGCGAGCGGCTCGGCCTCCAGCGAATGGTGGAGCCCGTCCGCGGCTGCCGGAATATCGGCAAAGTGGACATGGTCCGCAATGACCGGATGCCCGAGATCAAGGTTGATCCGGAGACGTACGTGGTGACCGTCGACGGAGTCCATGCCACCGTCCCGCCGGCTGAGACGCTGCCCATGGCGCAGCTCTACTTCCTGGTTTGAAATGATCTCAGAGGATCGTGCCTGGCTGGCCGCGCTCCAGCTCTCGGATAGCCAGTTCCCGTCAGGCGCGTTCACTCACTCGCACGGACTCGAAGCGCTTGTCGCCGATGGGTGGCTCGACGGCCCGGCGGCGCTGGCATTGGTTGTCGCCGCGCACCTTAGTGATCGCCTGGCCACAGCTGACCTCCCGGCCCTTTTCGCCGGGCACGCCGCCGCCCGCTCCGGTGCCCACGAAACCGTGCGGGAGATCGACCTCCTCTTGTCGGCGACAAAGCTCGCCCGGGAGGAGAGAGAGGCGTCAACTCGGGTTGGTCGTCGGATCGCCTTCGAAGTCGCCCGGCTTGCGCCCGGCGATACCGCGCTCGCCACCTTCGTGAATTCGATCGCCGTTGATTCGACACCGGGGAATGCGAGCGTCGCCCAGGGTGTCGCCGCGGCGGCGCTGGACATCCCGGCCCGGCTGGCTGCCATCGGAGCGTGCCATAGTCTGGTCGCCTCGCTCCTCTCGGCGGCCATGAGGCTGACCCGGCTTGGCCATGGTGATGCCCAGCGCGTATTGCGAGATGCTCAGCCCGCAATGGCCGAGGCGGTCGAGATCGCGGGGAGCACTCCCTGGCAGGCTATGCGGAGCACCGCCATCCAGCTCGACGTCGCAATGGCACGCCATGACGGCCTCGAGGCGAGGATGTTCGCCTCGTGAGCAGGCCCTTCCGAGTTGGCGTCGGGGGACCCGTGGGCTCGGGCAAGACGGCCCTCATCGAGCGGATGGTTCCCCTCCTTGTTGCCGCCGGTCGGACCGTCCTGGTCATCACCAACGACATCTTCTGCCGGGAGGACGAGATGCATGTGCGGGCCGCGCTCGACGGAGTGATCGACCAGAGCCGGATCGCTGGTGTGGAGACCGGCGCCTGTCCCCACACCGCTGTCCGCGAGGACCCATCCATGAACCTGGCCACTTTGGGGGAACTCGAAGCCGCGCACCCCGACAGCGATTACGCCTTCGTGGAGAGCGGTGGCGACAACCTTACGCTCACCTTCAGCCCGGAGCTGGTCGACTGGTATCTGTACGTCATCGACGTTGCCGCGGGAGACAAGATTCCGCGCAAGCGCGGACCGGGCTTGATCCTGGCTGACCTCCTGGTCATCAACAAGGTCGACCTGGCACCCCATGTCGGTGCAGATCTCGAGCTGATGGATCGCGATTCGCGCGCTCTCCGAGGATCGCGCCCACTGATTTTCACCAACTGCCGGCGCGCGCAGGGCATCGACGCGGTGGTCAGGGAGCTGGAGGATTCGCGGTCAAGGCACGGCCTCCAGGCCTGGGCGGACTCGGCGCATGACCATCGCCACTGACCTCACCAAACCGGACCTAGCCGGGCCGCGCGGTCAGAGGGGTGAACTTTCACTTCGAGCTGCCCCCGTCGGTGATCGGACGCGGTTGGTGGAGGTACTGTGCCGCCCGCCGCTCCAGGTGCTCCGAGCCGCCTACCCGGAGACGGCACTTCCCGACCTGGCAGCGGTCACCATCTGTTCGCCGTCGGGCGGGGTTCTGCAGGGAGATCGCCTACGGATGGAGATCGCGGTGGATTCGGGAGCAAGGCTGCGCCTCGAAACCCAGTCGGCAACGCGGGTCTATGCGACGCCAGACGGCTGGGCGGCCTCCGAATGTGTTCTGCGCCTGGCTGCGGGGACATTTCTCGAATACATGCCTGACCCGCTCATCCCCTATGCCGGCGCCGACTACCGCCAGGAATCGATCTGGGAGGTGGAGGAGTCGGCGACACTCATCGTCGGCGAGGTGATTGGTGCGGGTAGGGAGGCGCGCGGCGAGCGCGGCGGCTACCGTCGCGTTGAGACTCGCGTAGAAGCGCGGCGCTCTACCGGGCAAGTGATCTTCCGCGATGGCTGCCGCCTGGTACCAGATAGGGCGCGGGACCTCGGCTTGCTCGGCGAGGTAGCCGCCATCGGAAGCCTGTTCGTGCTGTCCGCTGGCTTCAGAGCAGCTGAGTTCTCCGGCTTGCGGCAGGACGTCAGTCTTCCCGGCGGCCAGGCCGGTTGGAGCGACCTGCCATCAGACGCTGGAGCCTGGTTCAAAGTGTTGGCGCAGGATTCGGCGACCGCGGCCGCCGCCGTTCGAGCTGCCTGGAAAACCGCCCGGCGGGCGCTTATCGCATGCGACCTGCCGCCTGTCCGTCGCTTCTGACCGCGGTCAATGGCCGGTTGAGGCACGTAATCTCACAACACCGTCGTGTGCAGGACGGCCGGACCGATCGTTGTGTTGACAACGGAAAGCGCGACGGGGATGCGAAGCGTACGGAGCCGCTCGCAGCGTGGACGAAACGCATGTCGGCTCTGTACGTCATGCACCGCTGCAAGTTGGGCGGTTGGCACGAAGACTCGGCAACTCCGACTCCCTAGCATGCCACCAGGTCAGGGAATTCCTGTCCGGTTCTCCGGTCAAATTCACGAGGTGCGGGGGAAATCAGATGCTCAAACGTTCGCGCATACTTCGCGTTCTTTCGGCTGCAATCAGCGCCAGCGCTCTCGGCCTCACCGCATGCGGCGGTGATGGCAGTTCGTCAACTCAGGGCAGTGCGTCCGCTGACACCATCAAGGTGGGCATCCTTCATTCGCTGAGTGGGACGATGGCAATCAGTGAGGTGTCGGTGAAGGATGCCGAGCTGATGGCGATTTCCGAGATCAACTCGGGGGGCGGTGTTCTTGGCAAGAAGGTTGTCCCGATCGTTCAAGATGGGGCTTCCGACTGGCCGACCTTCGCCGAGAAGGCGCAGAAGCTGATCTCGCAGGACAAGGTGGCGGCGACTTTCGGGGGGTGGACATCGGCCAGCCGCAAGGCGATGCTGCCGGTCTTCGAACGCAACAAGGCGCTCCTTTATTACCCGGTTCAGTATGAGGGCCTGGAGTCGTCGCCGTACATCTACTACACCGGTGCGACGACCAATCAGCAGATCATTCCGGCGCTCGACTATTTGAAGGCTCAGAGCAAGACGCGGCTCTACCTTCTCGGTAGCGACTACGTCTTTCCGCGCACGGCCAACAAGGAGATCAAGGCATACGCCGCCGCAAATGGTATGCAGATTCTCGGCGAGGAATACACTCCACTCGGCGCCACAGCTTACGAGACGATCGTCAACAAACTGAAGGCTGCCAAGCCAGACTTCGTCTTCAACACCCTCAACGGCGACAGCAACGTGGCCTTCTTCAAGCAGCTC
>CAXMLP010000127.1:0-2072 GCA_964194225.1 uncultured bacterium
CCGCTCTTCTCGGGGTGGAACTGGGTGCCCATGACATTGAGACGAGCCGCCGCCGCGAGCGGTGCGGTCGCGGTGCTGCCGCAGGCTCCCTCTCCGCTGAGGGGCGTGTAGGAATGGACGAAGTAGAAGTAGGAGTCGTCGGCGATTCCCGTCCAGAGTGGTGAGAAGTCGATCTGCTTAACGCGGCACCAGCCGATCACCGGCAGGCGGGCGCTGTTCTCGATCCGGCCGACCTTGCCCCGGAGTAGGCCGAGCCCCTCATGGCGGCCATGCTCGGACGATTCCTCGAAGAGAAGCTGGTAACCGAGGCAGATGCCGAGCAGCGGCTTGCCCTTGCGCGCCAGCTCGACGACCTCGCGGCCGAGGTTGCCGTTCTCGAGCTGCCGGTAGGCCGGCGCGAAGGCCCCGACTCCGGGGAGGACCAGGCCGTTGGCGCGCTGCAGATCCTCCTTGTCGGAGGTTACCCGCGGCTGAGCGCCGGCGTGGGCGAGCGCCCGCTCGACCGAGCGCAGGTTGCCGACCCCGTAGTCGACGATCGCGATCAACCCAGGATCCCCTTCGAAGAGGGAAGGCCACGGCCGCCCAGCGCCATCGCTTCGCGCAGCGCCAGCCCGAGCGCCTTGGCCGCGGACTCCGCCATATGGTGACGATTGCGACCACGGATGAGGTCGACATGGATGGTCGCACCGAGGTGGATTGACAGTGCCCGCCAGAACTCCTCCAGCACCTCCGATTCCAGGGTCCCGATCTTGCCTTTCACCGGCAGGTTGTAAGAGAGGAAGGGCCGCTTGCCGAGGTCCACAACGACCCTGCACAGCGACTCATCGAGGGGGGCGTGGGCGGTGGCGAAGCGGGTGATGCCCTCCCGCGTGCCGAGCGCACGAGAGAGCGCCTGACCGAGCACGATCCCGGCGTCTTCGCACAGGTGATGCGGATCGACATGCAGGTCGCCCGCGCCCGCGAGGGTGAGGTCGAAGGCTCCATAGCGCGCGATCTGCTCGAGCATGTGGTCGAGGAAGGGAAGGCCCGTGGCGACCTCGATCCGATCCCCGCCGTCAAGCGCCACTTTGGCCACCAGCCGAGTCTCCTTGGAGTTTCGTTCGACGTGGCCGGTTCTTGCGCCGGCCGCCGGTTTTCGCTTACTCAAGCCTCACCTCCACTGCGTGCGCGTGAGCTGTGAGCCCTTCGAGCCGGGCCAGCGCGACGCACGCCTCCTGCAGCATCTGGAGATCGTCGCTGCCGAGGTCGGCGAGGCTGGATCTCTTCAGGAAGTTGTACACGCCCAGCGGGGAGCTGAAGCGCGCCGAACCGGCGGTCGGGAGCGTGTGGTTCGGCCCGGCCACGTAGTCGCCGAGCGAGACCGGCGCATAGGGCCCGAGAAAGATGGCTCCCGCATTCTCGACGCGAGCCGCGAGGAGTTGGGGGTCCGCGACCATCAGCTCGAGGTGCTCGGGGGCGAAGTCATTGACCACTTCGATTGCCTCATCAAGGTCGGCGACCTCGACGATGCAGCAATGGGCGGCGCCGATCACCGCTGCCCGCTCGAGACCGGCGAGGAGGCTGGTGAACTCCTCCTGGACCCTGTCGGCAAGGGTTGCCGAGTCGGTCACCAGCACCGCCCAGGCGAGGGGATCGTGCTCCAGCTGGGAGGCCAGGTCGGCGGCCACGAAGTCGGGCCGGGCCGCGGCGTCGGCGACGATGACGATCTCGGTCGGTCCGGCGAGGGAGTCCAGCCCGACCAGCCCGAACACCTCGCGCTTGGCGAGCATCACGTAGACATTGCCGGGTCCGACGACGACATCGACCCGGGCGATGCTCCGCGTGCCGTGAGCAAGCGCGGCAATCGCCTGGGCGCCGCCCACGCGGTAGACCTCGTCAACGCCGGCGATGGCGGCGGCGGCCAGGATGGCGGGCGCCAGCGCACCGCTCGGGCTCGGTGGGCTGGCGATCACCACCTCCGCCACCCCGGCCACCCGGGCCGGTATGGCCCCCATCAGCACTGTCGAGGGGTACGCTGCCCGGCCCCCGGGAACGTAGATCCCGGCCCGACGCACCGGCCGCGTCAAAAGCTT
>CAXMLP010000128.1:0-4145 GCA_964194225.1 uncultured bacterium
CGGTCGAGCGGCTGATCGACCAGATCATCCTGGGGTTCGTGACCGGTCGCTGATGCCTGAAATCGAAGGTGTGCTCGAACTTCGAGACGCCGGACCCTGACCTAGCCGCGGGCCATCGCCGGCGCCTCGCCGGCGATCTCGTCGCCCGGTTCGAACGAGTGGAGGCGGACCCGCCCAGTTGCGACCAGCTTCCCGTCGTCGCTCCTGATGTCGCACTGCCAGACCTGGCTGCGCCGGCCGCGAGTGAGCGGGGTCGCGGTCGCGGTGAGGTGGCCGGACCGGATCGCCCGGATGAAGCTGGTGTGGTTCTCGAGGCCGGCCACGGCCCTTCCCGTCGTGCTTGCGAAGAGGTGCGCGCCGACCGAGGCAAGTGTCTCGATGATCCCCGTGTACACGCCGCCGTGGACGATGCCGTAGCCCTGGTGGTGCCTTTCGGAGATGTCGATTTCCGCCACCACCCGCTCCGCCGTGGCCTCGAGGAGTTGAAGCCCCATTTCGTGCACCCAGCCACTGCGGGCGGAGTTGATCATCTCGACGAAGTCCCGGGACATTGCGGGCAAGCGTAGCGAAGGCAGAATGTTCGAAGAATGCCCGGCGACGACGATCACCCGGCCCGGGAACGGCGGGTGACCGGGATTCCCGTCGCCTCCGCGTCAACAAAAAAGAGACCGGACACATTGTCCGGTCTCTTTCACTCTTTTACCAAGAGTCTGCTCGCGGAGCTTCCCATCTCCGACTCCGGGAGAGTCGGACCGAGGAAATTTCGGCAGTGCTAGAGAACGACTTCCTCAAACACTCCCGGCGGGCAAACGAGATGGTTGGCTCCACGAAAACGTTGATCTGCCAATCACCTCACCTCCTTTGCCTTCACGGCGATGTACTTCCGGGCCAGTATACACTCGCCCAAATGCCCTCCCAGGTGGCTCCCGCTTGTCCCTGACGAGACTTCTCAAGCGGTTGTTGAAGAGGCCCGACGGTAGGTATCTGATCCTCTACGAAAGGCGGCGTTGAGCGAGCTTCGGTGGCATCCCCTCCTCCGGGAATGGGTGACCCTCGCTCCCTGGCGGCAGGACCGCACCTACCACCCGGCGGCGGCGCAATGCCCGCTCTGTCCGACGCGGCCGGGGCAGCCTGAGACTGAGATTCCCGAGCCCGACTATCACATTGCGGTGTTCGAAAACCGCTTCCCCTCCTACACCGGCGACCAGGGTCGCTGCGAGGTCGTCTGTTACACCTCGGACCACGAGTCGAGCCTGGCCGAGCAGAGCGTCTCGCACATCCGCGACCTGATCGAGGTCTGGCAGGATCGGCACGCGGAACTCTCTGCGCTCCCCGGTGTCCAGTACGTGCATATTTTCGAAAACCGCGGCGAGGAGATGGGAGTGACGCTCTCCCACCCCCATGGTCAGATCTACGCCTACCCCTTCCTCCCGGCTCGAATCGAACGCGAGGTGGAGTCCAGCCTTCTCCATTTCGAGCAGGAGGGCGGCTGCCTCTACTGCGACATCCTCGAGGGAGAGTGGCAGGGGGAGCGCATGGTGACCGAGAACGAGCGCTGGCTCGCCTTCGTCCCCGAATTCGCTCGCTGGCCCTACGAGGTCCACCTGGCTCCCCGTGAGCATGTCGGCACGATCGCCGAACTCAGCGCCGGCCAGGCCGATGGCCTTGCGCATGTCCTCAAGAGCCTGCTTCAGAAATACGACCTGCTCTTCGCCAAACCGCTCGCCTACGTGATGTCGATGCATCAGCGGCCGCAGTCTGCAGCCGGGCATTATCACTTCCATATCGAGTTCTACCCGCCGAATCGAACCGCCGACAAGCTCAAGATGCTGGCTGGTTCCGAGCTCGGCGCCGGCGCGTTCATCCTCGACACCATGCCTGAGGAGACTGCGAAGCAGCTTCGTGAAGTCGGACGCTGAGCTCGCCTTCCGGGCGGCCTTCGGTGGGGAACCGCGCTGGCTGGCCAGCGCTCCGGGACGGGTGAATTTGATTGGGGAGCACGTGGACTACACGGGTGGCCAGGTGCTGCCGGCGGCCGTCGACCGCTATGTCAGCCTGGCCGGCGCGCCCGCCCGACTATGGGAGGTCCGCAGCGAGGAGGCGGGCGGCGAGGGCTACCTGGCCGCGCTGGGCGTCGAGCTCGGCGTCGGGCCGCAGCGGGTTGCCGCCGTGGCGACCCTCCCCGCCAGGTTCGGGATGAGCTCTTCGGCCGCGCTTCTCGTGGCTGCCGCGGCCGGCCTCGAGCCTGAGCTGGACGGCCGTCAGGCGGCCCTCGCCTGTCAGCGCGCCGAGCAGAAGGCGACCGGTGTGATGGTCGGCATCATGGACCAGTTCGCCGCCGCCCTCGGCCGCCGCGGGCACTGCATCCTGCTCGACTGCGCCAGCCTCGAGTACCGTTACGTGCCATTTCCCGAGGACCTCGCGATCGTGGTGATCGATTCCGGAGTTCGCCGGGAGCTGGCCAATACTCCGTACAACCAGCGCCGGCAGGAGGCTGAGTCGGGCGACCCGAAAAGGATGCGCCATGTGGACAGCGAGAAGGAGAGGGTGAGCCAATTCGTGGCAGCGCTGGAAGACGGCGATCGGGCGCGTCTGGGCGCCCTGCTGGTGGCGTCGCATCGCAGCCTGCGCGACGATTTCGAGGTGTCCACGCCCGCTGTTGACGCACTGGTGGAACGAGTTTGCGCGGCTCCGGGCTGTCTCGGCGCTCGGATCATGGGCGCCGGCTTTGGCGGCAGCATCATTGCTCTCGTGGATCGGCCATCAGAAGCGGCATTCACCGCCAGCGTCGGTACGGCGACGATCAGCTGCCGCACGGCGGACGGGGCATTCGTCAACCCTGGCGCGGTCGGGGCCGACGGGTGAACGATTGCCTCTCGCTCCCTCTTCGCCAGGGCTCCGGCGGCATCCGGCGGCTGGATAACTGGCAGTCGGTCTGGGTCGCGCTCGGAGAGGGCGAGGCTGAGGGACTGCCGGCCGGGCGCGGCAATAGCTGGGAGTCGGCGGAGGTGCCCGGTCAGCGCGTCGCCGTCGCGGGCCGCAGCTCGCTCTGGTATCGCTGCAACTTCGCCCGGCCCGACCATTCCGGGCGGGTGATGCTGCGCTTCGGCGGCGCCTTCCTGGCGACCAATGTCTGGCTGAACGGGAGGTTGCTGGGATCGCATTACGGTTACTTCGGAGCCTTCGGTTTTGACATCACCTCCTACCTGGCGGCGGACAACCTGCTCGTGGTCTGCTGCGAGTCGCCCATCGAGACCGACCTGGCGCGCAAGCGCCATGTGATGGGCATCTTCAATGACGGTGACAGCCGCCCCTATCCGGCGAGCGCCTATTTCAGCCTCCCCGAGCCTTATCAATGGGAGGTTCCGGTGGGCCTGTGGCGGCCGGTCGAGCTCGAGTACATGGGCCCCGTCGCGATCGACTGGCTGCGGCTGCGGCCGCGGCTGGAAGCCGGCGACGTGGGCGTCGTTGACGCCGAGGTGCGCCTGCGCAACCTGGACGGCCGGGACATGGCTGGCGAGATCGCGTTCGAGGTGACCCCGGCGGACGGCCGGCCGCTCCGACTGGTGCGCCAGTACAGGATTCCCGGCGGGCTGGAGTCGACGCTGCCATTCAGCGTCACGGTTCCTCAGCCCAAGCTCTGGCTGCCCTGGCGGGTGGGAGAGCCGATCCTGCACCAGGCGCTCGCCACCGTCACCGTGAGCGGCCGTGAATCGGTTCGCGTGGCCGAGGAGTTCGGATTCCGGGACGTCCAGGTGATGCCGCGCGCCGAGGGCTGGGAGGTCAGGGTCAAGGGCGCGCCGTTCTTCCTGCGGGGCGCGAACTACCAGCCCGACCTGCACCTCGACCGCCTCACCGGTGAGCGCCTGCAGGAGGATCTGGACCTGGCCCGCGAGGTCAATCTCGACGTCCTCCGCGTCCACGGCCACGTGCTGCCGGAGGAGTTCTACCGACTGGCGGACCGAGCGGGAATGCTGATCTTCGCCGACTTCCCGCTGAGCGGCGCCTATGCCTACCACGCGACGGCGGAGGAGGCTCGATTCTTTGAGGAAACGGTCCGGGAGCAGGTTCCCGAGATGGTCGAGATGCTGCGCAACCGGGCCTGCATCGCGCTTTGGACGGGCCATGACGATCCCCCCTGGATC
>CAXMLP010000129.1:0-5433 GCA_964194225.1 uncultured bacterium
CCCCCGCCGTATGTGCCAGGGTCGGAATCAGCTGATCGACGTTCAGCTGTCCGTAGCGGGAATAGAGGATGGCGATGCCTGCCAGCAGGCTCATGTCCGCGATTGCCGGCAGCGCCAGCGCCAGCCGGGCGCCCCGGGTTGACTCTTCCTCACCCCACATATGGGTGAGCAGCAGGTAGCTGCTGGCGCCCGCCACGGCCCAGAAGACAAAGAGCTGGACCAGGTCGGTGGCGACCACAACGCCCAGCGTCGCCGCCAGAAGAAGTGCCTGGAGGGCGAAGAAGCGACCCGGCGCCGGCTGCCGCCGGGTGCCGGCCCGGCTCCAGAGCATTACCCCAGCCGAGATCACGATCGCGGCCAGCGCCAGGGTCAAGGTCAGGTGACTGACGCGGATCCCGACAGCCGTCGTGAACGACTGGAACTGGCTCGGACCGCTGAAGGCGGTGGCGACGTTGATCCATTCAAAGCTGGCGTCGTAGGGATCGTCCTTTGCGAACCGAGCCCACAGGGCGAGCCCGCAGGCCAGGAGCGCGACCAGGGGGGCCGCCAGGGCGAGGTTGGCGGCCGGCCGCCGGGTGCGAATTCCCAGCGCGATCATCAACGCCACGGTGAGCGGTCCGACCAGGATCAGCGGCACCGACCAGCTCAGGGTGCTGGCGGGGTCGAATGGGAATCCGCCGCCGGTGCGCGCGGTCGAGGCGGCTGAGGCGGCGGCGAGATAGCTGATCGCGCCGTTCAGCGCAGCGACCCCGGACTGGCTTTCGCTATTGGGGTCGGTCCGGCCTTCGCTGTGACCGAGCCGCCGTCGCCGAGCTTGGATTCCATTTTCGGTAGAGGAGTATGGCAGCGGGCCGCGCACAAGACGAGGGGCGGCGCCTTGCAGCCGGAATTCACCTGGGAATTCAGCTCGTCGAGGCGATGATGCCCCCACCCAGAACTCGGCTGCCGCTGTAAAGGACCGCCGATTGGCCGGGCGCCGCACCGACGACTGGCTCCGCCAGATCAAGACGCCCGGAGTCGAAGACGGCAGGCACCGGGTGCGCCCGGTAGCGAAGGCGGGCCTCGCACGCCAGCGCACCAACCGGCCGCTCCCGACTCACCCAGGAGACCGACTCGAGGCTCACCGATGCCACGCCCTGCTCCTGCCTGCGGCCGACGACCAGGCGATTGGCCGCCGGCTCCTTGCGGAGCACGAACCAGGGACCGGGGTCGGTGAGGGACAACCAGCCGGTGCGCTGACCGACCGTGTAGAGGGGTGTGCCCCGGTGGGTGCCGACCTCACGCCCCGCAGTGTCCACCATCGGCCCGGGCGCGACCGCCAGCTTGGTCGCCAGGTACTCGGCGGTGCGCCCCGGCGGCACAAAGCAGATGTCCTGGGAGTCCGGTTTCGCCGCCACCGGCAGGCCGAACTCGGTGGCGTGCGAGCGCACCTCCAACTTGCTCATCTCCCCGAGCGGGAATCGAAGCCGGCGAAGTTTGTCCTCACGAAGGTGATAGAGGACGTACGACTGGTCCTTGGCCGGGTCCGCCGCCTCATGCAGCTCGGGACCCGCGGGACCGTCCAGGATCCGTGCGTAGTGGCCGGTGGCCAGCGCGTCGAAGCCGAGCGCGACGACCCGGCTCAGCATCAGATCAAAGCGAACGAAGGCGTTGCAGCTGACGCAGGGGTTGGGGGTCCGTCCCCGGAGGTAATCGCTGTGGAATGGCTCGATCACGCGTTCGCCGAACTCGCGCTCGAGATTCCAGACGTAGTAGGGGATGCCCAGGATTCCAGCCACGCGGCGGGCGTCCTCGACCGCAGACAAAGAGCAGCAGCCGCCGTGCTTTTCGTTTTCCGCAGTGTCGTCCCGAGGCCACTGCTGGAGGGTGATGCCGACAACGTCGTGACCGGCCGCCGACAGCAGAGCTGCCGCGACCGACGAGTCCACGCCCCCGGAAAGGGCGACCGCCACCTTCATCCTTCCACCTGCACTCTCGGGAAGGTTAGCGGCCGCCCCTAAGCGGAGACGTTCCGGTGGCTAGTGGACTAGGTCCGGGCGGCCACCTCGGCCGGGATGTTGGTGAAGACAGACTCGAAGTGCTCGACCTTCACCTCTCCGCCCGCCGCCTGGCCCGTCTCCCGTCGGAGCTGGGCGACCGCGGCCTCGCTCGCCGCCCGATCCTCAGCCGTGTCCCAGACCGAGGTGACGATGACCCGGCCGGACTCCCGGTTGACCCCGCAGAGCGCGGCTCGGAATCCCGTCTGCTGCTTCAGGAGGGGAACCACCTTGGCCCTGTAAAGGTCCACCGCCGCATCGATCTTGTCGGGAGCGCCGGCCACCGTGTTCAGCCGTATGAAGCTACCCACCTTGGGAGGTTGGACCCTCACCACATCCACTATCTCCGCCGTCTCCACGCTCAGCACCTGGCCGCCTATCTGGGCCGTCGACCCCTCGCGCATCTGGGTTGCAATTGCCTCGCTGGCCTTCATGGCCGCCTCATCCACCCAGTAGGTGACCGAGATGGTCTCGCCGGTTTGGCGATTCGCGAACAGCGCGCAACCCTGGAAGCCGGGCTCTTTCTGGATCGGTTCGGCAACCCGAGTCCGATAGTCGGCGATCCCCTCCTTCACCCGTTCCGGGGAAACCTTGCCCCGCGTCATTCGTCCGTGCATGACCCACCCCCGCGCAAATCTGCCAACGGCGTCAGCGAAGAGTCTAGTCCGGGCTGAGCCCGGTGTCGAGTGGCCGCATTCCCTCACCGAGAATCGCACCAGAGCCCCATCGTTCCCCCAACTAAGAATCGCACCGAGACACCGTCGGCCGCGGGCTCGGCTGAAGGGGGGCGGATGCGGATCAAAGAGAGGTACGAACTGGCAGCTGAATTGAGGGACCGCTATCTTGCGGCTGGTCGCCAGGAGAGGAGCGAGATCCTGGATGCCTTCTGCCTGGCGACTGGCTACCAGCGCAAGCACGGGCTGAGGGTTTTGGGTGGGCGCAAGCGGCTCCCGCTGACCGGTCTCAGACGGCGCCGCAAGGCCCGCTACGGGCTCGAGTTCCAGGCCGCCTTGAAGATCCTGTGGGAGACCGCCGGCTACATCTGCTCGGACCGATTGCAGCCCTTCCTGGGCGATTTGATGCCTCTCCTTGAGCGTCACGGCCAGCTCCAGCTCGACCCCGGCACCAGGGACCTTCTGCTCTCAGCCAGCCTCTCGACGGTCGAGCGCAACCTGGTCCCGCTGCGACGCGGCCTCATCGCCCGCAAACTGTCCCAGACCCGTCCCGGTGCCCTCCTTCGCCGCCAGGTACCGGTGATAGTGGGCCGCTGGCGCGAGCTCGACCGGCCTGGTTATCTGGAGATCGATCTGGTCTCGCACAGCGGTGAAGTGGCGGCCGGCGACTGGATCAACACGATCTGCGCAACCGACCTCTCGACCGGCTGGACCGAGCGGGTGGCGGTGATGGGCAAGGGTCAGGTCGGGGTGCTGGCGGCCATCCGCCAGATCCGTGACCAGCTCCCCTTCCCGTTGCTTGGCCTGCACCCGGACAACGGCAGCGAGTTCTTGAACTGGCATCTGGTCACCTACTGCCAGCTGGAGGAGATCGCCCTCTCTCGCTCCCGACCCCAGCACAAGAACGATAACGCCCATGTCGAGCAGAAGAACTGGACCCTGGTCCGACGCTTGATTGGCTACCAGCGCCTGGACACCGTGCCCCAGTTGGACTGGCTCAACCGGCTCTACCGAGACCTACTCCGACCCTACAACAACTGCTTCCAGCCGGTCATGAAGTTGATTGCTAAGGAGAGCGTCGGCCAGCGCACCGTCAAGCGCTACGACCGGCCCATCACTCCTCTCCAGCGCCTGCTCGACTCCGGCGCTGCTGACCCCGCCAAGATCACCAGCCTGGTCGAGCTCTACACCGCGGTCAGTCCGCTCACGCTCAAGCGCCAGATCGACCGCCGCTTGGCCGCCATGCCGGTGCCCTCAGAGGTCGCCGCCAGTGCCTGAGGCCTCCGACCCGCCGGTGCGATTCCTTAATGAGGGAACCGATGTGCCTCGGTGCGATTCCTTAATGATTGACAACGTCCCACGCCCCAGTCTCGGCCGGCCCGACCGCGACTGCAGGATCGGCCCGTGCGGGTGGCGGGAGTCGAACCCACAAGCCTCGCGGCGGAGCATTTTAAGTGCCCTGTGTCTGCCTGTTCCACCACACCCGCGCGCGCCGAACTGAAGCCTAACCTGACTGCCGGCCGCCGAGGCGACCTCAGACGAAGGTGCGCGAGGCGTCGTCCAGCCGCTTCAGGGCACCAGCGGACAGGTGCCTTTCCAGTGCCTGCACGGTGTCCCGTAACTGCTCCGGACGCGAGGCTCCCACGATGGGGCTGGTCACCGCCTCCCTGGCCAGCAGCCAGGCCAGGGCTGCCTGGGCCGGCGTCATCCCCTCCTCCTCGGCCACCGCCACGAGGGACTCGACAACCTCGAACATCTCGTTCGACCAGTAACGACCCTGGTACATTTTGCCGTAGCTGCCCCAGGCGAAGCGCGACTCCGGGGGCGGCGCCGAACCCTTCCGATACTTACCCGTCAGCATCCCCGCCCCCAGGGGGTTGTAGGGCATGACGCCGATTCCAAGGCTCCTGCAGAAGGGCAACAGGTCGCGTTCAGCCTCCCTGAAGAGAAGGTTGTAGCGAGGTTGGACCGCGGCGATCGGGGCCAGCCTTCTCTCGGCGGTCAGGGCGTGGGCGAGCCCGAGCTGCCAGGCGCTGAAGTTGGATATGCCCACATAGAGGATCTTGCCGTCACGCCGCAGCCGGTCGAACGCTTCCATCGTCTCATCGAGCGGGCTTGTCTCATCCCAGTGGTGCGCGTAGTAGATGTCTATGCGGTCGGTTTGGAGGCGGCGCAGGGAAGCTTCGCAGGCCTCGATCATGTGCTTGCGTGACGCACCGTGGTCGTTCGCTCCCGGCCCCATCGCATTCACGAACTTGGTGGCCACGACGAAACGATTCCTCCTGTCCTTCAACCAGCGGCCGAGGATCAGCTCGGTCGCGCCGGCCTTCTCCGGGTCGGGCGGAACGGGATAGACGTCGGCGGCGTCGATGAAGCTGAAGCCGAGTTCCTCAGCCTCAGCGAGGACAGCGTGTGAGGCTGCCTCGTCGCACTGCGCGCCGAAAACCATCGTGCCCAGGCACAGCCGGCTAACCTTCAGCCCGTGGCGACCCAGGTTGACCGTCTTCATGAGCTGGTCACGGCCATCTGGGATCCCGCCGAGTAGTCGTAAAAGCCCCTGCCGGTCTTGCGGCCGAGCTCGTTCCTGCGGACCTTCTCCTTCAGGATGCTGCTCGGAGCAGGTCCCTCGCCCAGGCGGTGACGGTCTTCCAGCACGCCATAGAAGATATCGATGCCGCTGAAGTCGAGCAGCTCGAACGGACCCATCGGCCAGTTGAGGCCCT
>CAXMLP010000130.1:0-4217 GCA_964194225.1 uncultured bacterium
CGTGGGGCAGGCGAATGGACTTGGCGGGCGGATCCCGATGTACTTCGACCATCTCTCCAACTCAGCCAACGAGGTCGCGGCCCAGTACGGAATCATTCTGCCCGCGCCAAGCGAGGAGAGGGCCAGCCTGCTGACCGGAATCCAGGGCCAGCTTAAGCAGATCGTCGTCCAGGCGATCGGCTACCTGGCGCTGGTGGCGGCCTTCCTCGCCGACCTGGCGCTGGTGCTCCTGCTCGCCTTCTGGTTCATGGTCGACGGCCGGCGCATCCGCCTCGCCATCGCGCGGTTGATGCCCGCCAAGCACCGCGAGCGGGTCCAATTCGTTGAGGAAACCCTGAGCACGGTCCTCGGCGGCTACATCCGGGGCCAGCTGACGATGGCGGCGATCATCGGCGCCACGGTGGGAGTTGGCTGCTACTTCCTCGGTGTCCAGTACCCGATCGTGATCGGCCTGCTCGCCTTTTTCTTTGAGCTGGTTCCCATGGCGGGACCAGTCCTGGCCGCGCTGCCGGCGATCCTGATCAGCGCCTTCCAGCCCTTTCCGCTGGTGCTCTACGTGCTCGGCTTCTTCGTCCTGGTCCAGTTCCTCGAAAGCAATGTCCTGGGACCGCGGATCACCGGCGGCGCGGTCGGGCTCCACCCGGTGGCGGCGATTCTCGGCCTGGTGGCCGGCTTCGAGGTCGCCGGAGTGGTCGGGGCACTCTTCGCCCTCCCGGCGCTCTCCGCGGCAAGCATCCTCGCCTCGGCGTCGCTCAAGGCCTGGCGCGGCGAACCGGTCGTGGTCAAGCGCAAGGGGATGACATTCAAGATGCCCAACCTGCGCGGGCCCCGACGCAAGGAGCTGGTCTGAGCAGGGCCGCTTAGAACTCGCCGGCGAGTTCAGGCCAGTAGGCGGCGGGCCGCGGGCGGAAGGAAGACGAGCACAGCGGCGGTGGCGAGGAGCAGGGCCCCCGCGCCCCAGAGCCCGAGGTCCCGCGCCATCGCCACCGACGTCAGAGCCAGGCCGCCGAAGCCGGCCACAAGGGCGAGCCCGCTGGCCACAATTGCCGGCCCGGCGCGGGCCGAGGCCGCCGCGGCCGCCGGTGCCACGGCGATCCCCTCGCGGCGACCGGACGCGTACCGGGTGAGCCAGAGGACGCTGAAGGCGCTCGCGAAAGCGACCACGATGCCGGCCAGCAGCACTGTGATGGGACCCAGCGAGGCGTGCGCCAAGGAGAGGAGAGCGGTCGTCCAACCCGCGGCCACCACCGCCGGCAGCATCGCCAGCAGGGCCCGGCGCAGACTGCGCAGTCCCACGGCGAGCACCCCGAGCACCAGTGGGAGAGGCAGCAGATTGAGCGGCAGGAGATCCCGACGCACCTGGATGAGCGCGTCAGACGTGATAACTGGGAGGCCTGCCAAAAAGGCGCGATAACCCGGGGGCGCCGGCGCGGTCATACGGGTGATCCGATCCAGCAGCCGGCCGTCCTCCTGGACCGAAGTGCGATGCGTGACGGAGAACACCGCCCGGGCCACGCCGCGGTCGCTGCTGACGACAGCACCGGTGAAATGACGCGGCAGCCGATTCACGATGGTCTGAGTCAGCTCCGGATCGGGCGCCTGCGCCTGGTTGAAAGCGGTCAGGAACAAGGGCAGTCCAGTCTGCGGTCGCAGGGAGGCCGGCTCGCTGCGAGAGATGAGCGCGGTCGCCGTGTCCAGCCACCTGAGCGCCGCCGGTGAGGTCACGTCCGGGCCGACCAGCACCAGGTCGACCTCCCCGGCCAGGTCGACGGCGCGACGGACGTGCTCGGCCTGGGCGAGGGCAGGATCCCCGCGAGGCAGCTGCCGCAGGGAGTCAAGCTCGATTCCGAGGCTGGGCAACGCGAGCCAGCCGGCAAGTCCAAGCAGTACGAGCGGCATGAGCAGCGAAGGCCGGGTGTTGCCCGCTGCCGCCAGGAGGTTCCAGGTGGGCCGGCCTGCCTTCGCCGCCAGGAAGCGGCGCCCCCCGCTGGCCAGGATCAACGCGAAGAGAGGAATTCCCACCAGAAGGGTGGCGAGGTAGGCCATCGCCACCCCGAGGGCCAGGAAGAGAGCGAATTGGCGGACAAGGGCAAGCGGCGACAGGGCGACCGCCAGGACACCGGCGAGGGTTGCCAGGGCTGCCACGGCGGTCGGCGGGACCGTCGCCTGGGCAGCGCGAACCACTCGCCCGGTCGGCCCGCCGGTCGCCTCGTCGGCGAGCCGATTGAGTGCCTGCAGCAGGTAGCTCGTGCTGAGGCCGAGAACCAGCGGGAGGACCGCGATGGTGGCGGGCGTCACGGGCAGCCGGGCCCAGCCCGCCGCCCCCGCGGTCCACAATGCCGCGAGGCCGGCGACCGGGATGGCAACAATGCCCATCGACACCCTGAGCAGCATCGTCACCAACAGCATCGCAAGGAGGGACAGGGGCAGCAGCAGCACAAGACCTGCCTGCACGCTGTCCGCCGTGGCCGCCGCCAGAACGGGGGCCCCGGTGACTGTCAGCTGAAGGTCGGAGAGATCGCCGGCGGTGGTCAATTCGGCTGCCCCCAGACCGCTGGTCGGTGCTCCGCTCCCGCGGCGGGAGGCAATCGGTTGGGGGGAGTGTTTAGCCCTTTCAAGCGTCGCCAGCACCTGCCGGACGTCGGCGGGGGACGCGTTCGGCTCCAGCCTCACCCTGATGAGCGCATGGCTCGGATCGGGCAACACCCAGCTCCAGTACGGGCGGGGGCGGCTACCGTCCGGCTCCAGGAGCACCTGGCGCAGGAAGGCGAGATTGTCCACCGCGGGGGTGCCGAGGCCGGGATACTGCGCTGCCAGTCTGGCGGTGCAGGCCCGGGCGGCCGCAGCGAAGGCGGCCCGCCCGGCGGCGCGCTGTTCAGTGACCGACCTGCCCGCCGCAGCGGCTGCCCGGGCAGCCCCATCGTCAGCCGCCCTCGCCTCATTGGCGCAGATCTCCAACCCGGGTCGCGTGACCTCCTGGGCAAGCGTGCTGACAACCGTGCCAGGGCCGAAGACTCGCTTCACCCCAGGCGTCGCGCGCCGATCGGCCAGGTTCGCCTCCAGCGCGGCGAGACCGACGAAGTGGCTCGCGGTGAGAAGTTCGGCCCCCGGCCGCGCCTCGACCATCACCACCAGCGGGTCCGTTCCGAAGCTGTCGGCGAACAGCCTCTGATCGGCGAAGTGGGGCGAGCGCGGGTTCTCCAGGAGGCGGCTGCCCGCGGCCGTCTGGAGGCCGGGCAGGCCCAGCGGCTTGATCCCAATGACACCCAGCGAAAGGAAGGCGGTCAGCGGGACGGCGAAGGCCAGAAACGGTGCCGGCCGCCGGGCCAGGGCCCCGATCCGATGACCGCCCGGCCCGGACGAGCCGGGCGGCCTAGTCGCCAAGGAAAGGCTTGCCGAACTCCACCATCTCGGGAGCATGGGCCAAAACGCAGACGAGGTTAGCCCAGGTGCTCGTCAGGCCGACGGGCAGACCGGGCGCGACAGCGGTAGCTACACGACGTGTTCCTTGGCCAACCCCTCGTCGACATGAGAGCCCATGCGCGACGCGCCGTAGGTCTCTCCGACGTGGTGGTGGTAGGGCACCCCGGTGAAGAGGTGGTGGCTCTTGGTGGGGAAGTCCCCGGCCTCGGTCCACTCGCGACGTTGAAGCTCGATGTAGCCCTGCTCCTTCCTCTCTTTCAGGGCCGTCAACACCTCGCTCATGCCGTAGCCCGCGGCGTGTTGCATCGCCAGGGTGATGAACAGGAAGCCAACGCCCATCGCACCGAGTTGCTCGAAGGTCATCGGGTCCGCTTCGTTCTGCCACTTGAAGGAGGACGAATAGTTGAAGGCGAAACGGGCATCCGGGAAACGCTTCTTGATCGATTCGGTGAACTTCTCGACAGGTCCGCGGGCCGCGGTCGGAAACTCACACCAGAGGAGGTCGGGCACTCCGCTGTCGAGATAGCGGAGCCCTCGCTCGATGGCGAGGTCGATTCCGCGAGTTGATTCGGGCGCCTCGGTGGCAGACACCCCATCGGTGCGCGCGATGATTATGAAATCACGCTGACCGAGGTCGTCAGCCACATTGCGCATCATCCGCAGCTTGCCGACCATCTCGTCGGCGGACACGAGCGCCTTGCCGGCGATATGCCCGCAGCGCTTGGGCATGACCTGGTCCTCGATGTGCGCGGCGGCGACGCCAGTATTCACGTAGAGCTCGGTGGTGCGCTGGA
>CAXMLP010000131.1:0-9326 GCA_964194225.1 uncultured bacterium
CCCGCCGTGAGTGCCATCACGCTCACGTTGTGCGCCACCACATCGTGAAGTTCGCGCGCGATCCGCTTGCGTTCAGACTCCGCCGCCTCCAACTGCGCGCGGTGGCGTTGGGCTTCCATCTCAAATGCAGTTCGACGCCGGCCTCGAATGAAATCGCCGATGAGCCACGTGATCAGGCTCCCGCCACCCAGCCCGAGCGCGCCGGCAGACAGACTGCGGTTGTAGGCCACAAGGATTCCCAATACGCCGGCGAAAAGGACTACGCCAGCGATACTGGCGACCAGCTGACGCTCGCGTGGCCGCGCGTTGACTGCGACCGCATACACCCCGAGCAGAATCGAAGCTCCAGCAGCCGGTCTGGGTAACAGCACGTTCTGGAGCATCACTGCCGCCGTCACCACTGCCAAGGTCACTATGGGATGGCTGCGCCGCCACCAAAGGGGCAGTGCCTGGATTGGAATCAGGACTAGGCCAATCCAGAGCCAGGGGGCCGGGGAGCCGGCAAGTGTGAACGCGGTGATCACGGCCGGAATCAGTCCGGCGGCAACAACTAGGGCGTCAACAAGTCGTGGCCGGGCGGACATCCAAGTCCGCAACCGGCCGACGAGACGCTGGGCGTTGAAGCTCGGAGTCAGGTCACATCCCTCGTGCACTGAAAGACCGTAGCCACCACCAACCAGGCCAGCAGGAATAGGGCCAGGGCGAGGGTTGCCTCGCCGGGGCCGATCGCAGGTCCAGCAGCGGGAGTAGTTTGTCCGTTACCGACCGCCCGCAGCAGAGCAGCAGCGTTCTGTCCATCGAATAGTTTGCCCACCCAGGCGTACGAGCCAAGGCCGGTGACGAATGAGACGACGATACCCTCGAAGATGGCGAGGTACACCAACCCGACCCCCAACGCTGCGGCAGGCTGGCGGAAGACCACGCCCAGAGCCAGGCCGAGCTGGGCATAGCAGGTCAGCACGAGCCAAGTAGCCACTCCGGCCTGGAGGCTCGGCATATAAGCCGGCCAGGTGACCGGTTGGTCGTTGAAGGCGGCCACTCCGACGCTACAGATCGCAGCCATCGCGAAGACGGCCAGGGTGGCGACACCACAGCTCAGGGTGATGGTCACGGCGCGAGCCAGCATTACATTGATGCGGCCGGGCCCCAGGGTCAGAGTGGTCTTGAGCGTGCCCCAACCGTAATCCGACCCCGTCCAAAGGGCGCCGACAACCAGCGCCACTGCAGCGCAAGCCGGGTAGGCAATCACCCCCACCATCTGTGGGAACCGGTCGGGAAGGAGCGTGGTCAGCAGGCGGCCGCTCTGGCCGTTGGCATGCTGCGCCACCTGATAGCCGAGCGCGCTATAGGTGACGACCATCGTCGCCATCTGCAACGCTGCGCCGACCATGAACGCCGGCCGGCGCACCATCTTTCTAAGCTCAGCTCGAATAAGTGTGAGTGTCATCCCTGCTTCTCTCCCGTGAGCTGGAAGAAGGCCTCCTCCATTGATCGGTCCACGGGACGGACCTCATTGACCCGGAGCCCGGCTTGGACAAGTTGCGCAGCGATCTCCCAACTTCGTGAGGGCTCCGTTCGCAGCCGGATGTGGCCGTTCTGCCTAGTCACGATGGACTCGCCCCAGACCGAGGCCAAGATCCTTGCTGCGTCGTCGATCGGCTCGGCCTGGACCAGGACACCTTGGGCGCCGAGCAGATCCTCGACGCTGGCCTCCTTGACTAGGCGCCCAGCGCGGATAACGCCGACTCGATCGCAGATGTGCTCGACCTCACCCAGAAGGTGACTTGAGAGGAGAACCGTACGGTTGTCGCTCACCAGGTCGCGCACCAGCTTGCGCATCTCGGCCATGCCCTGAGGATCGAGACCATTGGTCGGCTCATCGAGCACGATCAGCTCCGGATCCTTAAGCAGCGCAGCGGCCACGCCAATCCGCTGCTTCATGCCCATCGAGTAGGTGCCAAACTTGCGATGGGCCCGGCTGAGCAGATCGACTTCGTCCAGGACCTCGTCGACGCGCTTCTGATCGGTGGCGGTGTAGTCGGCTACGACGCGCAGGTTCTCCCGTCCACTGAGATACGGGTAGAAGCCCGGACCCTCGATCATGGATCCGATCCGCCGCAAGCCTCGAGGATCACCAGGCGAGAAGCCCGCTACGCATGCAGTTCCGCCCGTTGGCTTGACCAGGCCGACCAGCATGCGCAGAGTCGTCGTCTTCCCAGCCCCGTTCGGGCCCAGGAAGCCGTACACCTCGCCGCGCCTGACGGTCATGGTCACGCCATCAACGGCCGTTACCCCGTTGCCGTAGCGCTTAGTCAGTCCATGGGTTTCGATGAGGGTATCCATGTCGCCAAAGGTAGTTGCCGCCACGTTCGCTGTCGTCCGCCCAAATGGCGATTTTTGATCTCATCCTCGAGGATGAAGGCCACAGAAACCCCTGGCTTGACTACGCCTCAATGCCCTGGCAGCGGCCAGCGCCCTGCCGTCCAAGGCTGCAGCGCGCCGGCTCGTCGCAGTCGCCATCGCTGGCTTGCGTCCCCAATAGTCGGCGCCCGCGGCGGTGGCCGAATCCGAGACCTTTGCGCGAAGGCCTGAAGTCCTCCTCGACACCCAAATGAATCTCCAGGCCGTCCCCTTCGACCCACAAGCCGCCGCGGGCAGCCAGGACTGGGGGCTTGGTGAGTTCATGCATGCCAAGAATGCCGATGTAGAAGGCTCGACAGGCGTCTTCGCTGCCTGGCGGGATGGCCAGCTGAACATGGTGAAGACCAAGTCCAAATTCGGGGTCGGGCGCTGTGGATGTCGGGTGATTCGGCTCGGTCATCTAACTCTCCTGCTCCTTCATTCTCAGGTCGGCGGCAGTCGGCGTGGCTGGACATATTCAGCAGAGCAGTTGGTGGTGGTCGAATCGACGCTCTGGCCTGGCGTGACAGACACCGTGGTCAGTGCTCTCTTGGGGGTTCAGGGCTCAAGGCCGTCCGCCTTAAAGTTGCGGGCGTGGATAAATGAGGGAGGCCTTTACCGGGCGGTTGATCATCGAAGCAAACGGCGACGGCTACGTCATCACCCCTGCGACGGTCGTGGCCGCGCTTGGTGGCGGGCGAGCCCGGATTCCCATTGTGGGCAGCGTCCTGGGTCACGACTACCGCTCTTCGACCAGGCCGTTGGGGGATGGGCGGCACGGCATCCGGGTTTACAAAGCTGTGCGCGATCAGCACCGGTTGAAGGCCGGGGACGGGGTGCCGGTGGAGGTCGAACGAGATCTCGCCCGATAGGGCTCATGGCGGCCCATTGGTTCGCTGAGCGGATGCCATACTGAGGCCGTTGATGGACGCAGATCACGTCCTCGCGACCACCCGCGCAGTGCGCAAGCGGATGGACCTGGGCCGGCCCGTGCCGCGGGAATTGCTGACCGAGTGTCTCGATCTCGCACTCCAGGCACCGACGGGCGGCAACCGCCAGGGCTGGCAGTGGATGGTGGTCACCGACACCGCAAAGAAGCTGCGGATCGGCGAGCTGTACCGGGACTCCTGGTACAAGTACGCCGGCGAGGGTCGGCCCGAGTACGCGGCGGGCGACCCCCGCGCTGCCCAGCTACCGCGAGTGGTGACCTCCGCTCGCTTCCTGGCCGACCACATGGGAGCGGTGCCGGTCCTCCTGATCCCCTGCATCGAGGGGCGCGTCGACCGGCCGGGTGTGAGCAACATGGAGATGGCAGGCCTGTATGGCTCGATCCTGCCCGGCGTCTGGTCGTTCATGCTGGCCGCGCGAGCGCGGGGCCTGGGCACCGCCTACACGACGCTGCACCTTCGCTACGAAAAGGAGATCGCCGAACTCCTCGGCATCCCCTATGACCGGTACACCCAGGCGGCGCTGATCACCGTCGGCTATTTCACGGGCGAAGATTTCAAGGCCGCCGAGCGAATTCCACTCGAGCAGGTCGCGCACTGGGACAGCTGGTAGAACAGGCCGTTCTCAGCACAGAGACGAGCTGAATGATCAGCGCCCAGGAGTAGACGAAAGTTGCGGGGAATCCTCATGGAGATCGGTGCCGCAGATCGAGGTGGCGGCCACCTTGACCAGCACCTCGCCCTCCCCCGCCTCCGGCTCGGGAATCTGCTCGGCGAAGAGCGCTCCCGGTCCAGGCTTCTCCTACCAAGTCCGCTCAGGATTTCAACCCTGTCCTGCCGCTGGTGATGGGCCACGAGACGGCGGGGACCGTGGTCGCCGTGGGCCCCGGTCCGAGCCGGCTCAAGGTGGGGGACCGCGTCGCTGTTGAATCGCACATCTTCTGCGGTGCCTGCTACTTCTGCCGGACCGGCGATGCCCACAACTGCGCTGACCTGCGCCTCTTCGGGGTCACCTGGGATGGGGCCTTCGCCGAGTACTTCAAGGTGCCTGAGCGGGTCTGCTTCCCGCTGCCCGACTCGATCCCGCTTGAGGTGGGCGCCCTCTTCGAGCCCTGCGGGGTAGCCCTCCATGCCCTTCAGCGGGCCGGCGGCACTGCCGAGGGCTCATCGGTGTTGATCACCGGAGCGGGCCCGATCGGGCTGGTGCTGATCCAGCTCTGCCTCGGTGGAGGCGCCACCAGGGTGGTCGCAATCGAGCCCAACCCCTTCCGGCGCAAGCTCGCCGAGCAGTTCGGCGCGGAGGCCATCGACCCGGCCACGACCGATGCCGTCCAGCTGGCCCGGCGCAGCTTGCCCCGTCGCGGCGGGTTCGACCTCGCGTTTGAGTGCTCGGCGGTGGAATCCACCGTGCCTGTCCTCATGGAGGCGCTCCGCCGGGAGGGGACGGTGGTCACCGTCGGCCATCCAGGCCGTGCGGTATCGGTGGACATCGCCGCGCACATCAACAAGAAGGGCATCACGCTGCGCGGCATTTTCGGGCGCCGGGTCTGGGACACCTGGGAGATGCTGCTGGCTCTGGTCGAATCGGGGCGGCTGGACCTGGGCACGCTGGTGACCCACCGGCTCGGGCTGCGCGACTATGACCGGGCGATCCACCTGCTCCGCGGTGACGCGGCCAAGATCCTGGTCCTGCCCGAGTGAGTCGCGGCAAGAGCGTCCTGGCGACCTACTACATAGAGTCCTTCCACCCGCTCCGGCAGGCTGCCGAGGTACTCGCCGGCGAACAGTCAAGCGGCACCTTCGTGCCCATGCCGGGCGAGACGCCCGAGCTGTTGGAGCGGCACGGTGCCCGGGTGGTCGGCCTCGAGGAGCTGGGCGAGGTGCCGACGCCGTCACTGCCCGGTGCGCACCGGCCGGCGGGTGCCAAAACGGTGAACGCCGGTCGGGTGACGATCGAGTTCCCGCTCGAGAACTTCGGGGCGTCGCTGCCCAACCTGCAGGCCGCGATCACCGGAAACCTCTATGAGCTGCGCGAGCTGGCCGCCTGTCGCCTGCTCGACGTGGAGCTGCCAGCGGGGTTCGCCCTGCGCTATCCGGGCCCGCAGTTCGGCGTCGCCGGCACCCGACGGCTCGCCGGCGCGCCGCAGGGTGTGCTGGTGGGCGGCATCGTCAAGCCGTCGGTCGGCCTTCTGCCGCGCGAGTATGCCGAGATCGTCGGCCGCCTGGCAGCGGCCGGCGGCGATTTCGCCAAGGACGATGAGCTGATCGCCAACCCGCCCTACTCACCGCTGCGCGAGCGCGTCAAAGCGGTGATGGAGGCGGTGGAACGAGCCGCCCAGAAGACCGGCCGCAAGCTCATGTACGCCTTCAACATCACCGACGACATCGACCGCCTGCGCGAGAACCACGACATCGTTCTCGAGGCCGGCGGCACGTGCGTCATGGTCTGCATCAATCTGGTCGGTCTGGCCGGCGTGGCCTACCTGCGCTCCTTCGCACAGGCCCCGATCCACGGTCACCGGACCATGATCGGGGCCCTGATGCGGCATCCGGCCCTGGGTATCGACTTCCGGGCGTACCAGAAGCTGGCCCGACTGGCCGGGGTGGACCACATCCACACCAATGGGATGAACAACAAGTTTTACGAGAGCAATGAGGAGGTGGCGGCTTCGATCCGGGCGGTGCAGGAGCCGTTGCTGGGCGGCTACGAATGCCTGCCCGTCCTCTCCTCGGGCCAGTGGGCCGGCTCACCCGAGCTCGCATACCAGATGGTGCCAACGACCGACGTGCTGATGGTGGCGGGGGGCGGCATCTTCGCCCACCCAGGCGGCATCGAAGCCGGCGTCCAGTCGATCCGGATGGGTTGGGAGGCAGCGGTCGCCGGAATCCCCATCAAGGAGTACGCACGGGGGCGCACGCCCCTCGAGCAGGCGATCGCGCATTTCGGCGGCCGCTGAATGCCGCCCCGCGTCTGTTTTTACGGTGACGACTTCACCGGTTCGGCGGACGCCCTCATCAACTTTCACCGGTTCGGACTGCGCGCCGCGCTGCTGCTCTCCCCCCAGGCGGCGCCGGAGCTGGCGGCCGGCCTGGACGTGCTCGGCGTGGCGGGTGTCGCCCGCTCGCTGGCGACAGAGCAGATCGAGTCCGAGATCAGGCCGGTATTCGAGCACTTCCGCGAGCTCGCCCCCGTGGTGGTCCAGTACAAGGTCTGCTCGACCTTCGACTCCTCGCCGCGAATAGGCTCGATCGGCCGCGCCTGCGAGGTCGCCGGCGAGGTCTTCGGCCGCCGGCCGATCCCCATCCTGCCCGCCCAGCCCGAGCTGGGGCGGTGGACCGCATTCGGCAACCACTTCGCCCAGGCTGGCGATGGCCAGGTCCACCGGTTGGACCGTCATCCTGGCCTGCGCGACCATCCCTCGACCCCGATGCGCGAGGCGCAGCTTTCGATCCACCTGAGAGAGCAGACGTCCCTCCCGGTCGCCGATCTCCACCTGAGTGCATTGGAGGGTTACCGGGACCTGGCGACCCGGCACCGCGGCCCGATCGTCCTTGATTGCGTGGAGCAGACGGACCTGCTCCGGATCGGCCGGCTGATCTGGCCGGCCGAGAGCGAGGTGCCACTCTTCGCGGTCGGCTCCGGCGGCCTCAGCTACGCACTCGGCGGAATGCTTGGCGAAGACCGCGGAGCTCGAGCCGTGCTGGCGCCGGCGGCGGCTGTACTGACGGTTTCGGGCAGCTGTGCGGACCAGACGGCCGCCCAGATCCGAGAGGCGCAGCGGCGCGGCTGGCTCTGCCTGGACCTGCACGCAAAGGGACCCAACGGAGCCGCCAGCGCGGCCCGCGAGGCGCTGCCGAGTGGCCGCAGTGTGGTGGTCTTCTCAGCCCTGGGACGCGCTGACCGGGAGGTCAGCGCACGTGCGACCGGGGAGGCGCTGGCGGAGGTCGTCCATCGCGCCCTCCGCGAAACGCCGGTGCGACGGTTGATCACTGCCGGTGGTGACACTTCAGGTTGGTTGATGCGGGCGCTCGGCGTCGTGGCCCTGCTCCCGATCGGCAGCCTCGACCTGACCCCGGTCTGCCGGACGGTCTCCCCGGATCCCGACCTGGATGGCCTTGAGGTTGCGCTCAAGGGCGGGCAGGTGGGGGGTGCCGACATCTTCGAGCGGCTGCGCACGGGGATGGTCTGAGCGGACACTGCGGCAGCCATCTGTTATGACGGTGGTCACAGGATGAGTGGCAGGCTGAAGCGGCGAGCGGTACAGCAGGTGATTCCCTACGCCTATGCCCTGGCCGGGGTGGCCGTCATCAGCCTGGCCATCGGCCTGGTCCGGTCCTGGTTCGCCGTTCCCAACCTTTCGATGGTCTACCTGTTGCTGGTGCTGTGGCTGGGCGCCCGCCACGGTATCCTGCCGGCGGCGGCCGCCGGGGTAGGTGCTTTCCTGGCGTACGACTTCTTCTTCGTGCCCCCGGTGGGCACGCTCTTTGTCAGCGCACCTCACGAGCTTCTGGGCCTGGTCCTGCTTCTTGCCGCGGCCCTGGTCACCGGCCAGCTGGCGGCCTCCCTCAGGAACGCATCGGCGGAATCCGCGGCGGTCGCCGGCGAGTCGCGAGCGCTTTACGAGCTCGCCACCACTGCGATCCGGCTGCCCGAGGTGTCGACCGCGATCGGGCTGGTTTGCGAGCGCGCACGACAGCTCACGGGAGTCGAGACGTTCAGCCTGGTGGCGATACAGGAAGGCTCCGCGATGCTTGCCGGTGGCGACACGCTTACCGAGGTCGAGCTGCGGCGCAGTCAGTGGTCCTTCGACAATCGGACCGCTGTTGGCGCGGCGCTCGACCCAGCAGGCCTGAGGTTCGTGCGCGTGGCCGGGGCCGGCGAGGCGGCGACGATCCTTCCCCTGTCCTCGGGAGTTGCCTTCATGAAGGTCGACCAACACCGGCTGGACGCATCCCAGCGCCGCCTCTTGGCCGCGCTTGTGAGCCTCGGTTCCCTCCTGTTGGACCGTCGGGCGGTATCAATCCAGGCCCAGCGCGTCAGCAACCTGGAAGCGTCGGACAGCCTCAAGGCCGCAGTCCTTTCATCGCTTTCCCACGAGCTCAAGAGTCCCCTCGCCGCGTTGCGGGCCGGTCTGACCTCGTTGCTCGGCCCGGCCGCCGGGTTGGATGCCGAGCACCGCGAGCTGGTGGGCGGCCTCGACCGGGAGGCGGCTCGGCTCGACCGGCTGGTGGGCGAATTGCTCACCATGTCTCGGTTGGAGTCGGGTCAGGCATTGGTCCTTGAACAGCGCTCGTTCCCGGAGCTCTGCGGCGCCGTGCTGGAGCGCCTGGCCGGACAGCTCACCGATCGCCGGCTCATGGTGGATGTGCCCGGCGCCCTCCCTCTGGTGTTGATGGACGAGCTCCAGCTCGACCGCGTCTTGACCAATCTTCTCGAGAATGCGGTGGAGTTCACTCCGGTGGGGGGGCGGATCGATCTCGTTGCCCGCGAGGAGCCGGGCCGGTTGCTCGTCTGGATCGAGAACGAAGGGCCGATGATCCCGGCCGGCGACCTCGCCCGCATCTTTGACAAGTTCTGGACGGGCAGGACCACCGGCACCGGGCTCGGCCTCGCCATCTGCAAGCGAATTGTCGAGTCGCATGGCGGCCAGATCGAGGTCCGGAACCGCCGGAGCGGGCCGCGCTTCCAGTTCACCCTGCCGCTCTCGGCGGTGCAGGCGCCGGCATGAGCGGCCGAGTTCTTGTGGTGGACGACGAGATCGAGATCCGCCGGGCGCTCCGGACCGGACTCGCGGGGCACGGCTTCGACGTCGAGACGGTCGCCACAGGGGAGGAGGCCCTCAGCGGGGCGGCGGCCTGGAAGCCGGACGTGGTGCTCTTAGATCTCGGACTCCCCGGGATCGACGGTTTCACGGTCCTGTCGCGCCTGCGGGAGCACACCCGCGCAGCCGTGATCGTCCTGAGTGTCATGGCCGACGA
>CAXMLP010000132.1:0-5393 GCA_964194225.1 uncultured bacterium
CTGCTCGAGGTGCTCGACCCGGAGCAGAACCGGGACTTCCGGGACAACTACCTGGACGTGCCCTTCGACCTCTCGCGGGTGATGTTCATCGCCACGGCCAACACGCTCGACACCGTCCCGGCGGCCCTGCGAGACCGGCTCGAGGTGCTCCAGCTGCCCGGCTACACCGATTACGAGAAGGTTCAGATCGCGCTCCGCTTCCTGCTTCCCAAGCAGATCGAGGCGCATGGCCTGCGTGCCGACGAGGTGGACCTGACCGAGGGCGCGATCCGCCTGATCATCCAGGAATACACCCGGGAGGCCGGGGTCAGGAACCTCGAGCGCGAGCTGGCCTCGGTGCTCCGCCGGGTCGCGGCCAACGTCGCCGCCACGGTGGGCCAGCAAACGGTGCCCCAGCAAACGGTGCCCCAGCAAACGGTGACAGAGCAAGCGGAGGCCAAGACTGACGAGGGCAAGGTGGAGGAGCCCGCCCCAGACACCGAGCCCCGCCCAGCGCCCGAGTTGCCAGTGCCCGAATTGGTGGACGAGGGACGGGTCAAGGAAGCTCTCGGCAAGCGGCGGTTCTACGGGATCACCGCCGAGCGGATCGACCGGCCGGGCATTGCCACCGGGCTGGTCTGGACCCCGGTCGGGGGCGAGATCCTCTTCGTCGAGGCGACCCTCACCCCGGGCAGGGGCAAACTCAAGCTGACGGGCCAGTTGGGCGATGTCATGAAGGAGTCGGCGATGGCGGCGCTCTCCTACCTCAAGACCCACGCCGGACCGCTCGGCATCGAGCCGCAGCTCTTCGAGAGCCGCGATCTCCATGTCCACGTCCCCGCCGGGGGCCAGCCCAAGGAGGGACCCTCCGCGGGAGTGACCGTCCTGACCGCAATCGCCTCCATCCTCACCGGGAGGGCGGTCCGCGACGACATCGCGATGACCGGTGAGATCACCCTGCGCGGCAAGGTGCTCCCGATCGGTGGGTTGAAGGAGAAGGTGCTGGCGGCGCACCGTGCCGGCATCCGGCGGGTGCTCCTGCCGGCTCGCAACGAGGCCGACCTCGATGACATCCCCGCCGACCTGCGCCAGGAGATGGACCTCGTGATGGTTGACACCATCGACGAGGTCCTCGACTACGCCTTCCCGGTCGGGGTCACCCCCATGGCGGGAGAGATCGAGCGACAGCCGTCCAGCAGCTGAGCCGAGCAATTGCCGCCTCGGCGTCGGTGGGCGTCGCGACCTCTTTGAAGAAGGCCGAGCCACTTCCGGTCATCACCCACTGGGAGCCGAGCCGGGCGCTGAATTCCTCCAGGCGCGGGTCAACCCGGCAGGCTGCCCCGAAGAGCTGGTTGCGGCCCTCGCCGCCCACCTCGTCCCAGGCCGCGTAAACGGCGGCGGTGGACACTCCGAAGCCCGGCCAGGCCAGCGCGAACCAGGCGTCCACGTGCGCCAAGCGTTCCAGCCGGTCGCCGAGGCCGGTCGCCCGCGCCCGGCCGCCATGCAGGAAGAAGGGCACGTCGGCGCCCAGCCCGGCGGCGAGGGCCGGAAGGTCGGAGCGCCCCTCGCCGAGGGTGCGCAGCACAGCGGCGGCGTCCGAGCTGCCGCCGCCCATCCCCGACCCCGCCGGGATCCGCTTATCGAGGGCGATCCGAGCTCCCCGCCCGAGGGCCGCGGCCGCGCGGAGGGCAAGGTTGTCGGGTCCGGCGGGGGCGGCCAGACCGCTGACGGTGATGGTCCCGGCGCCCGTTTCGAGGGGTTCGATCTCGAGCTCGTCAGCAAGGCTGATCGACTGCATGATGGTCGCGATGTCGTGAGACCCGTCCCGGCGACGGCCCAGCACCCGGAGCTCGAGGTTGAGCTTCGCTGGGGCCTCGATCGGCTTCACTCCAGCCTGACCAGGCCCCTGCGGTAGGCCCTGCCGTTCTCCTGGTAGTGACCGGCGGGCTTGCCGGCCCACTCCGCCGAGGAGCCGGAGAGTTCCTTCTTGAGGGTGGCCGGAACTCCCGCCGCCAGCTGGCCGGCGGGCACCTCCTGGTTCTCCAGCAGCACCGACCCGGCGGCGAGGACCGCGCCATCCCCCACCCGGCTGCGGTGCAGCATGATGGCGCCGGTGCCCACCAGCGCGCCATCGCCCACGACACAGCCCTCGATACAGACCAGGTGGCCAAGGCTCGAGTTACGCCCGATGATGGTCGGCAGGTCCTTGCTGCAGTGGACGATCGCGCCATCCTGGATGTTGCTGCCCTCCCCCACCTCGATGTACGACTCATCGCCGCGGAGCACCGCGCCGAACCAGACACTCGAGCCGGCGGCGAGCCGGACATCGCCGATCAGAACTGCGGTCGGCGCGACGTACGCCTCGGGGTGAACCTGCGGTCGCTTCCCGGCAAATTCAAACTGAGGCATGGATTGGATGGGTATAATCCCATACCGTGCATTCCCCAGCCGGTTGGTTGAACCGTGGCTAAGAGAACCGCCTCTGCCCGCAAGGCAGTTCGCGCGTCGGTCGGCAGGACCTTCCGGAACAAGTCCGTCCGATCCTCGGTGAAGACCAGCGTCGTCCGCGTTCGCCGGGCGATCGCCGACCAGCTCGAAGGCGTGGCCGAGCTCGGCGGGAACGCGATCGCCAAGCTGGACAGGGCTGCCAGCAAGGGAATCCTTCACCGCAACAACGCCGGCCGCCGCAAGTCGCGCTTGATGAAGGCCCTCAACGCTGCAGCGGTCGCCGAGAAGCGCACCCCGGGAGCCGCGGCGACCAAGGCAAAGGCTGCCAAGCCGGCCCCCAAACCAGCCCCGAAACCGACTGCCAAGCCCGTGGCCAAGCCGGCTGCCAAACCCGCCGGCAAGACCGCGACTGCCAAGCCGGCCGCCAAGCCTGCTCCCAAGAAGGCCGCCGCCAAAAAGCCGGCTGCCAAAAAGGCGAGTCCGAAGAAGAAGTAGCCGGCCGGCCTCCACTGGGGACCGTTAGAGCTGCGCCAGGACGCCCTCGAGCCCCAATTCCGCGTCCACCTGGCCGGACTTGACCTGCCACTCGTATTCGAGGAGCACCCTCAGGTCAGCCTCCAATTGCTCCACGTCCGTTGCGCCGGCACTCTCGAACGCCTTCTGGATCACAAAGGGATGCTCGGACATCGCCGCCTGCACCTCGGCCAGCGATTCGCCCCTGTCGCGCCGGGCGCGAGCCTCGAGGACCATCGAGATGTGACGACTCAGCCGATAGGCGAGTGCGGTGGCCGACTGCCCGCCCCGGACCAGGCTGCGCGCCACCCGGAACGCCTCGGCATCAGGACGGGGCAGCAGGTGATCGGTCAGGCGGAACACCTCCTCCTCGTGCCCCCCCGCCAGCAGCGCTGTGACCGCGGCCCCATCAAGGGGGAACCCGGCGTCGCGGTAGGCGCGAAGCTTGCGGAGTTCCTGGTCCAGGACCCCGAGGTCGGAGGGGCTGGAGCGGAGGACGTGCGGCGCCAGGCTGGGCGGTAGCCCCAGCTCTCGGGCGCGGCCGCCGACCCAATCGCCGAGTGCCCGATTCTTCAGGCGCGCGAACTCCCGCACCAGACCTGAGGGGAGGGCCGCGACCGCCTTGGCGAGCGAATTCCCCTGGCCCAGCCGGCCGCTGACCGTGATGAGGATGCGGGTGGTTTCTGGCACCTCTGCGAGCGCACGGACCAGCCCCTCGGCCCGCCGCGCGGGAAGGCCACGCACCGCGACGACCCGAAACGGGTCGAGAAAGGGCGCCTGGAGGACCGCATCGCGCAGCCTGGTCGCGTTGAGCGCCGAGGCGTCGAGGGCTTCGAAACCAAAATCGGAGACCAGCTCGGCCTTCCAGCGGCCGCTGATGACCCGGGCCTCCTCCTCGACGAGGAACGATTCCTCGCCATGAAGCAGAACCGCGCGGGGATCGGCGACCGGCTTGGGGGCCACTCCCGCATCTTAAGTGCGTTGGATTTGTGGGCAATGGATTTGCAGGCATTGGATTTGACCTCACCGCATCGGCAGCGAGATGGTGCCCTCCTGCGCAGTTCGCCGGAGCAGGGCCTCGGGCACCGCCCGCGCCGGGCTGGCCCGGCCGCTGCTCAACAGCACCTGCGGGCGGGCGCGGGCGAGGAGCTCGGCTGGCGGCGCGCTGCGCGCCTGGTCGGGCAGGAGCAGGTAGTCGCAGGGACCCCGCAGGCGCAGCGCGACGGCGAGCAGCGCCTCGGGGTCGAGGTCGCTCAGGTCGCAGAATGATCGGCCCCCGGGGGTGGTGACTCGAAGCGCCATGTCCGCAGCGCCGGGCTGGTCCTCCGGAACGCCTGGTTCCGGGGAGAGGACCTCGACGGTCATCCCCGCCAGGCGCAGTGTGTCGCCGGCGCCCGCCCGCACGATCCGCGTTCCCCGGAGAGCGACCGCCGCCGCCACGCGTCTCATTCCCGCACCGGGGAGGTCGGTCGCCGGCAGCACGATGACGTCCGCCCGCCAGTCGAGGTGCGTGAGGCCGCCGACATGGGCGAGCCCCGGCGCCGTGACGATGAGAGCGTCGAGCCGATTCTGCCAGGGCGGCAGCCGCTCGCCGAGGGCGCTGGCGAGGCGCTTGGGATCGGGGCCGCCGTCAATCAGGATCCGGCCACCCGGCCCCGACAGGAGAACCGCCTGGCCGTCGCCGACATCGAGCACCGCGGCGGCCGGCGGCGCGAGCTGCCAGGCGGCGATCTCGCCACCCGCGATCGCCAGCGGCAGGCCGACCGCGGCAGCCAGCGCCAGGAGGCGGCGGCCGCCCGCGGTGCGGAGAGCGACCAGGAGAGCGGCAAGAGCGCTGTAGTAGGCGGCGCCCAGCCAGGCGGGAATGCCGCCGAGCGGGATCGCCGCCATCGGCACCCGGGCGAGCAGGCCGGCAACCTGTTCCAGGTACATCAGCAGCGCCACCAGCGGCACCGCCGCCAGCTGGCCCACGGCCGGCACCAGGGCCAGCGGGGCCAGCAGCAGGCCACCGCCGACGAGGAGGGGCAGGAGGGGGATCACCAGGGCGTTCGAGAGCGGAGCGACGGGGGACAGCAGGTGGAACCCCGAAACCATCAGGGGAACCGTTCCCACCTGCGCCGCGCAGGTCACGGCAAACGGCTCGCGCAACAGCCGAGGCAGCCACTGGAGGCGACTCTCAATCCCGGGCGTCAGCACCACGATGGCGGCGGTCCCGACGAAGGACAGCTCGAATCCGATGTCCCAGGCAAGGTCTGGCTGCCAGGCGAGCATGGCCGCCGCGACCACGGCAAAGGATGTCCAGACGTGCGAAGGACGCCCAAGGCGCGTGCCGACCAGAACCAGCGCGCCCATCGCGGCCGCCCGGATCGAGGCCGGCGTGGCGCCGCCGGTCATCGCATAGAGGGAGACCAGACCGATCAAAGGCGGCAGCGACCACCTCCGCAATAGGGGGG
>CAXMLP010000133.1:0-3900 GCA_964194225.1 uncultured bacterium
CTGCCCCCACACAATGCCTCAGGTTGGTCCGGTAGTGGCTGAGGTCCTCGAGAACCAACATCCGGTAGGCCGTGGGTGGCGCGCAGAAGGTTGTGATGGGATAGTCCTCGAGGATCTGCAGCGTCTCGGTGCCGTTGAACTTGCCCCGCGCATCCTGTACGAAGAGCGCGGCCCCCATGCTCCAGGGGCCGAAAAAGCTCGACCAGGCGGCCTTTGCCCAGCCGGTCTCGGACAGATTGAGGTGGAGGTCCGCCGGCGTCAGGTCGAGCCAGAAGCGGCCCGTCACCTGGTGGCCGATTGGGTAGGAGGCGTGAGTGTGGAGGACCATCTTCGGATTCCCGACCGTCCCCGAGGTGAAATAGATCAGAGCCGGGTCACTCGCCAGGGTGTCGACCGCCGCGTGCTGGCCCCCGACGGCGGCCAATTCCTGCTCGTAGGATCGCCAGCCGGATCTCTCACCGCCGACGATGAACAGGTTCCTGAGATGAGGCAGCTCGGAGGTGACCTGGTCGACCTTCTCGGCGTTGGCGGCATCGCAGACGTAGGCCACGCCCTCACTCAGCTGGGTTCGGTAGAGGATGTCCTTGGCGGTGAGCAGCACGGTCCCGGGGACAGCCACCGCACCGGCTTTGAAGCAGCCCAACAGCACTTCCCACCAGGCGGGCTGGCGGGGCAGCTGGACGAGGACTCGGTCGCCCGGCCGGACGCCGCTCTTCTGGAGCACCTCGGCGAACTTCGAGGAGCGCTCGTCAAACTCGCGGAAGGTGATCTTGCGCTCCTCCCCAGCCGCTCCCAGCCACCACATGGCGAGCTTGTCGGGGTCCTTCGCCCAGTCTCCAATCGTGTCCCGGGCGAAGTTGTAGTGCTCCGGAACAGTCAACTGGAAGGTGCGCTTGGTCTCCTCATAGTTGGTCATGTTCGGCATTTCAGTGGGCCTCCCCCCCGCTTGGTCCAGTGCCGGTGGATGCCGCCAGGCTGACCCGGGCGGTGCCGACCGTGGTCCGGCGGCCATCGGGGTCCTCGCCCCACACCTCCAGGTCAACCTGGGCCCCCACCACCGCTCGAACCACCCCCCGGCACAGATAGGGCCGGCCCGGGAAATCCATGCCACGATAGCTGACCTCCAGCGAGTCAAGGGTCCCCCGCCCAGCCAGCCAATCGGTGACCAGCTGGCCCAGGTAGGCCGTCTTGAGCAGCCCGTGGAGAATGACGCCGGGCAGTCCGACAGCCGCCGCGTAATCCCTGTCGTAGTGGATCTGGTAGAAGTCTCCGCAAGCCCCTGCATAGCGGGCCAGCGTCTGTGTGGTGGGCTGCTTGACGAGCGGCGTCAACTCCATGCCGACGTGAATCTTCACCGCCTGATCCTGGTGCCGGTCACAGTCCCGACATGCCGTCCGTGCTGGTTGTGAAAGCGTGTTTCGGTGACCAGGAAGAGCATCGGGCCGGCCGAACCCTCCTTCTCGTATACGTCACTCAGGGTTGTCCGGCAGGTCACTGTATCCCCGGCGCGGACCGGCTCCCGATACTCGAACCGGTCGCCGCCGTTGAGCCAGCCCGACCCGTAGGCGAGCGCTTCTGGGAACTCGAGAGTTTCGGCTCCAAGGGCCGCCAGGAAGGTCGGTGGGGCCTCCTCACGCCAGCGCGGGTTGGGGTCTCCGATCGCCTCACACCAGCGGCGCAGGTGCCCGGCCTCCACGGCCGACTTGCGCTCGGGCCCGGCGAAACCGATCCGGGTGTGAGCCTTCTCGGCCGCGCCGGAGAGGGCCACCTGGATCCGGCGCCTGACCTGCGCCTAGCGGCCGCGGGGCAGGCCGAGGACCCGCTCCGCGATGATGTTCCGCTGGATCTCAGAGCTGCCCGCGTAGATGGTCTCGGCGTGCGACCACATCCAACCGAGCTGCCACCGGCCACCCTCGACGGCCCAGCTGTCCTCGGCGCCGAGCGCGCCGTAGGGACCCTGGACCGCCATGGCGGTCTCCTGGATCCGCTTGTCCATCTCGCTCCAATAGAGCTTGGTGAGACTCGCCTCCGGCCCCGGCGCATTGCCCTGCTGAGCCTTGGTGAGAGCTCGGAGCCCGTTCAGCCGGAAGGTATGCGATTCGATCTTCGCCTGCGCCACCCGCTGACGAACAAGTGGATCCGCGCCCTGGCCCAGATCGCGCGCCAGTCCCGCCAGGCTCTGCACGGCGCTCTCGAAGCGCGACGCGTTGGCCAGGCCGCCGCGCTCGAACCCGAAGGTGGTCATCGCCGCCTTCCAGCCATCGCTGGGCGAACCGACTAGATCGCGATCGTCAACCTCCGCGTCGTTCAGGAATATCTCGCAGAACTCTCCGCCGCCGGTCAGCTGGCGGATCCGTCGCACCTCGACGCCGGGCTGCTTCAGATCGACGATGAAAAAGCCGATCCCCTTGTGCGGGGCGACATCCGGATCAGTGCGCGCGAGCAGGAAGCTGCGGTCGGAATAGTGAGCGCCGGACGACCACACCTTCTGACCGTTGAGGATCCATTTGTCACCTCGCCTGACGGCACGCGTTGACAGGTTGGCCAGGTCGCTGCCTGCGTTGGGTTCACTGAACCCCTGAGCCCAGACCTCCTCGCAGGCCAGGATCCGCTCGATGTAGGTGTCCTTCTGCCACTGCGACCCGAGCAGATTGATGGTCGGGGCCGCCAGGGTGACACCGAGCCGGCCCAGGATGGCAGGCGCGCCGGCCGTGGCCAGCTCCTCCTGGAAGATCGCCTGCTGGACAGGGGTGGCTCCCCGGCCGCCGGACTCCTTTGGCCACGCGAGCTTGAGCCAACCCGCCGCATGGAGGCGTCTCTGCCAATCTCGTTGCAGGCTCTCGTCATCGTCCTCGCGATAACCGCCGACTCCACGATGTCGCCAATCGGCCGGCAGGTTCTCCGCCAGCCAACCCCTGACTTCGCGGCGGAACTCCTCGTCCTCGGCCGTGAACTTGAGGTCCATGGGATTGGAGACTAACAGCTACGGGAATAACTTGATTTCATGGCAACCAGCACACTCTGCGGCCGCTGCGGCACCCCGCTACCGAATCCCTCGGCGACCTGCCCGCACTGCGGCTCGTCGCCCGCTCGCGACTCCGGGCTCCGCTATTCGACACCGCGCCGGAAAAGCCCGTTCCGGGCCACCGCCCTGGCGATTGTCCCCGGGATGGGTCACGTCTATTTGGGACACAACCTAAAGGGTCTGTTCTTTCTCCTCGCCTGCGGCGGGCTCGAATTCATCGGGCTCGACCTCGACCTGTCGGTGATCGGCGGCCTCGTCGGTGTGCCACTCGGGGTGGGGGGCTTCGGCCTCTACGCCTATCAGATGTTCGATGCGTACCGAGAGGCCAAACGGTTGGAGAACGCCCCGGCCTGAGCAGCCACTTCAGATGAAGCCATAGGCCAGCCAGCCGCCATCGCTGAGGATCGTCTCACCGGTGATGAACGCCGACTCGTCGGAGGCGAGGAATAGGCACACCGCAGCGATGTCCTCGGGAGTACCCAGGCGGTGCTGAGGAATCCGCCTCTCAAGCGCCTCGATGTCGACCTTGCCCTCGGCCGCCAACCCGAGGACCAAGTCGGTGCGAATGAATCCCGGGGCCACCGCGTTGACTCGGATTTCGGGGGCCCATTCGCCGGCCAGGAGCCGGGTCATCATCACGAGTCCCGCCTTGGTCGTGGCGTAGGCCAGGCGGCGCGGAAAGGGCGCGAAGGAGGTCAGGGAGGCGATGTTGATGATGTTCCCGCGGGCCGCGCGGCGCATCATGCGCGCCGCCCGCTGCGAGCAGAGAAAAGGGCTCGTGAGGTTGAGGTCAAGCGTGCGCTGCCACTCAGCCGTGGTCAGCTCGAGCGAGTCACGCACCATTGGAATCCCGGCGTTGTTGACCAGGATGTCGA
>CAXMLP010000134.1:0-6619 GCA_964194225.1 uncultured bacterium
ATTCCGACCCTGGCACATACGGCGGGGGCCGGCCCTCGCGCCCTCGCCGCCGCCTGCGTCCTCATTTTTATCGGGGCCGGCGGCAGACTCGGACTCTTCCCGCTCCAGGGGTGGCTGACGCGCACGGGCGCATCGCCCCCCGGGGCTCAAGCGGCCGTGCAGGGCCTGTGGCCGGTGATGGTCGCCGCCCTGCTGGTGAAGGTGATGCCGATCTTGATCACCGCCATTTCCCTTCCCCTCCAGGTGGTGGCGGTGACGGCGGCTTTGAGCGCGCTGGCGCTGCCGCTGCTGGCCCTCGCCACCAACGACGCGAGGCGGGTCGTAACCGCCGCCGGGATCGGGCTTTCAGCGCTGGCTGTCCTGGCGTTCGTGCGGCCCTCCGCGGTGGCCCCAGCGGCTCTGTTGCTCACCGTGACCGGTCTGTGCCGCGCCGCGGCCGTGCTCGCCACGGGCATGCTGGTCGTGGCATCGCGGAGCGCTGAGCTGACGGACCTCGGCGAGGGCTACCGCCGGCAGCGGGTTGCCGCCGTGACGCTCGCCCTGGCGGGTGCCGGACTGGCTCTGGGCACCGGGGAAGTCGCCGGCGAGAACCTGCGTCCGGCGTGGGCCGCGGTCTACGGCCTGGGCCTGCTGCTCGGAATGCTGGCGCTCTTTCGCCTCTACTTCATCGCCGGCCATGGCCCGCTGCGGCGGCGGCGTGGATTCGACCCGGAGCGCGTTCGGCCACCGGCCTCGGCGCTGGCTTTCCCGCCGCTCCTGCTCGCACTCGTCGGCGTGCTCCTGGCGCTGGCGATGTTTGCCGGCCGCTGGCTGACCTTCGTGGATCACCGGCCGCACGCCGGCCGCTCCGCACTCGCGACCCTGGTCTGGCTGGTCGTGCCGTTGCTCGGCCTCGCTCTCGCCTCCCTGCTTTTCCTCGGGCGCCGCGAGGTTGGAGATCGCCTCGCCAACCTGGCCGGCCGCGGACTCGGCCTGCCAGGCAGAGCGGTGGCGCAGGCGCAGCGCCGACTCGTCGAGCCCACGCTCCAGCTGACCGAAGTGGCGGAGGAGCGCCTGCTGGCCGGCGGGGAGAGGACGGTCGGCAACGCCTTCTCGGCGGCAGCGCGCCTGGTCAGATTCCCTTTCGCGGCGCGGTTCTCCTTGCTCGGTGGCGGGCTGGCGCTTCTGCTGATCGCGGCGGCGGCGCTGTATGCCGCAGGTGGCCGGTGGTGAACGCATTTCTCGCCGGGGTGATCCATCCGGGAGGGGCGCCCAGCCCGACACCGATCTCGCCCTTCGGGCCCAGCTTCATTCACATCAATTTCCTGCTCACGACGCTGATCTGGCTGCCCGTCCTTGCCGCGCTTTTGATCGCGGTACTGCCGAATCCGCGGGGTCGCTTCGACGCCCGGTTGCTCCAGATCGCGTTCTGGGCCAACGCCGTACTCCTCTTCCTGACCCTTGTCGCCTACAACCAGTCCAGCCTTTTCAGCCCCGCCATCCAATACGAGGAGAAGGTGCCCTGGCTGCCGGCGTTCGGCATCTACTACCACCTCGGCGTCGACGGGCTGACCGTTCCTCTCCTCTTCCTGGCCTCTCTGATCGGCGTGGTCGCGGTACTCGCGTCGGCCTCGGTACGCGAGAGGGTCCGGGAGTATTTCGCCCTTCTCTTATTGATTCAGGCCAGCGTCAACGGGGTCCTCTGTGCCCGCGACCTCTTCCTGCTCGTCCTCTTCTGGGCGGGCGGCATCCTGCCCACCGCTCTCCTGCTGGCCGGCTGGGGTGGACCCGGGCACTCGTTGGCCGCGCGCCGTTATCTGGCCTACGCCCTGCTTGGCAGCGGCGCGCTGCTGGCGGCGGTGCTGGTGCTCTTTTCGAGCGCCAGCCGGGTGGGGTTCGACCTCGATGCCCTGGCCAAGAACTCCCTGAATCCACGCGTGCAGGTGGCGCTGGCCGCGCTGCTCATCGTGGCGGCCGCCACCCGTCTGCCGCTGGTCCCTTTTCACGGTTGGGCGCGGGACGCGTACAGCGAAGCCGAGACGGGGGTCGCGGTGCTGGTCGCCGGCCTCGGCCTGCCGCTGGGAGGTTACCTTCTGTTCCGGCTGCTCCTGGTGGCTCAGCACGATGGCGCCAGGCTGGCGGCTCCCTTCCTCGGTGTTCTAGCCGCGCTCACCGTCCTCTACGCAGCGCTGGCTGCCCTGCGCAGCCGGGACCTCCGGCGATTCGGGGCCTACGCGGCAATGATCTCAGGCGGTGTGTTCGTGCTGGGAATCGCGGCGCTGACGCCGATCGGCCTGCTGGGAGCGGCCCTCCAGCTGATCGCGGGAGGCCTTGCCGCTGCCCTCGTGGTCGGCGTTGCGGCAACCATCTCGCAGCGGGCCCAGACCCGCGAGCTCGAGCTTATGCATTCGCTCGGTCCGAGGATGCCGAAGCTCAGTTGGATACTGGTGATGGCCAGCTTCGGGATCGTGGGGCTCCCTGGTTTCGCCTCCTTCATCGGCGAGGCGATGGTGCTCTTCGGCAGCTTCCGCAACCAGCCCGCGGCCGCCTTCGGAGTGGTGCTGGGTTTGGTCCTGATGATGATCGGGGTGGCCGTCGTACTCCAGCGCATCGTCTTTGGCGCAGCCCGTTCTGATTCGCCGGGCGTGTCGGATGCCTCCCTCGGCGAGATGTGGTACCTGGGGCTGCTGGCGGGGGCCCTCATCTGGTGGGGTGTCCTTCCCGGCGGGCCGAAGCTGGGGGGAGCGGTGACGCTGTTCGATCCGGGGATCGTCAACGTCCTCAACACCAGCGTTTCGGACATCGCCGCCCCCTATGTGCCGGAGGCGCCGGCGAAATGACGGTGGCCATCCTCCTGCTCCCGGAGGCGCTCGTGCTCGCCGGGGCCGTCGTGGCCGTGGTTTTGGGCCGCAGCGGGCGCCGCGACGGTTCCCTCCTGCTGGCAGTGGCGGTACTCGCCGCCCTGGTCGTCGAGCTCGCCGTGGGCGGCCAGGTGGCGACAGTGCTGCCCGGCGTCTACCGGCAGGACCGCTTCGCCCTTTTCGCCAAAGCGGCTCTGTTGATCTCCACTTTCATCGCTCTCCTAGCAGGCTGGCGCAACGAGCGAGCACCGTCGACGGCGCCCCAGCTGCCCTTGCTGCTGGCCTGTCTGGCCGGCCTGCTCGCGGCCTCCTCGGCCGGACCCGCCACCCTGTTGCTGTGGACCGAGCTCGCGCTGGTCGCGGTTCTCGGGCTGAGCTGGGGAGCCAGCCGGGAGTCGCGCCGGCCCGTCCTGATCTTCGCCGCCGCCACCTTCGCGTGTGCGGCGGCCGGCCTGGCTTTGCTCTACGGCCTGACGGGATGGACGACTTTCGAGGCGATGCGTGGCTCGGCCGGGCCGAGGTTGACCGTCCTGCTCGGAATCGCCGCGCTTGTGGTGGTGGCCGCGCTCATCGCACAACTCCTCGCCATTCGCTGGTTCGGACCGATCGCCGCTGGGGTGGCCGGAATCGCGCTCCTCAAATTCATGGGCGCGACATCCGGTCTCGCCGGAGCTGGGGCCATCCTCCTCCCGGCCGCCGCCGCGCTGCTGATGCTGGTGGCGGCTTTCGGCGCCCTCGCCGGGGGCCGGCCGGTAAGCCTCCTGGGCTGGGCGGGCCTGCTCCAGCTGGGCTGGGTGGTGGCCGGCCTGACCGTGCCCGGCCGGCCGGCTTTCGCCGCCAGCCTGTTCCTCCTCGGCGCCTTCATCGTGGCGTCGTCGGCGGGCGCGCTGGCGGACCTCGGACCGCACGGGCTGGCCGGCCTCCCCGAGCGCGGCCTGGGTCGTGCCTTGGGCCTATCGGCATGCCTGCTCTCGCTCGCGGGCCTGCCGCCGCTGGCGGGGTTCTTCGGCGTCTTCGCGGTCAGTGCTCAACTCGCCGGCAACGGGCGGTTCTGGCTGGTCGCGATTGGATTGCTGGCGGCCGCCGCCGTCACCTTCTCGGTGCTGCGCGATCTTCGGCTCGTTTTCCTCTCCAGCCCGGGCGAGACGGTAACCCGTTCGGTTGGGGAGAGGTCGCGCCAGGCGGGCGGTGTGATGGCCGCGCTCCTGCTTGTCGCCTACGGGCTGTTCGCCAATCCGATCAGCGGCCTCGCGCTCCAGGGAGCCTTTGCCGCCGGGGCCCGGTAACCATCCACGACCGCGGCCGTTATACCTATCTGCTCCATTGCCATCCGTGCACCTGCTCCCCGTGCACCTGGGGTCTTTCCGCCGGTGAGCCGGCGTGAGGAGGACTCCAAGAAATAGTCCTCGACGCCGTCGCAGCCTGGCCGCGAGGGGCGCCCGCTGGAAGTCGCCCCTGGCGCTCATCTTGGCGGGCTTTGCGATCCTGGGTCTCATCGGTTCGGTGGCAACGGTGGCGGCGGTGGGTTACTACTCGCAGGGCCTGCCCTCCCTCGACCAGCTTCGGGAGGGCAACCTCAACCAGACGACGCACATCTTCGATCGCAACGGGATCCCCCTGACCACCCTCTACCAGGAGAATCGAACCGTCGTTCCGCTGGCTCGCATCGCTCCCGTCCTGCAGGATGCAACTCTGTCCGTGGAGGACCGCAGCTTCTTCTCGCACCAGGGCGTCGACTATCGCCGGGTGGTGATCGCCGCCGGTTACGACCTGACACATCGCTCGTCCGCCCTGGGGGGCTCGACGATCACTCAGCAGCTGATCAAGAACGACGTGCTCTGCGCGAGCTGTTCGACCGGGAGTACCGGTGGCGCCGGCGACAAATCCCTCTCCCGCAAGATGCGTGAGCTGCTTCTGGCGGAAGAGCTGGAACGACGCTTCACGAAACAGCAGATCCTCGAGCTCTATCTCAATTCGATCTTCTACGGCAACCGCGCCTTCGGCATCGAGGCGGCCGCCCAGACCTATTTTGGTGTTCCCGCCGCCGACCTGAATCTGCCTCAGGCCGCCTTCCTGGCCGGGTTGCCCCAATCGCCAACCCATTACAACCCCTTTGGGACGCCTGACCAGAAGGCCGCCGTTCGCGATCGCTGGCACCAGGTGATCCACGCCATGGTCGCCAACCACAAGATCACCCAGGTGCAGGCTGACGAGGCCCTCCGGACCGACATCTGGGCCCCGATGATTGCCCGCCACGCCCAGATGGCCCGGGGCCCCGACCCGCTCACGGGACACTTCGTGGACTACACGCTGCAGTATCTGCGCAACCACGGCTATGACGATCGGAGCCTGCTGACGGGCGGTCTCAAGATCTACACCACCCTCGATTTGGCCAGTCAGCAGAAGGCCGATGCTGCGGTGAAGGGGGCCGTCGCCAGCCTGAAGGCGACCGGCGCCAACACGGGGGCTCTGCTCGCTATGGACCCGAAGAACGGCGAGATTCTGGCGATGGTCGGTTCGGCGGATTACGGCGCAGACGCGATCCGCGGCCAGGTGAACCTCACCAACATCGGGCGCCAGCCGGGAAGCTCCTTCAAGCCCTACACCTATGCCGTCGCGCTGCAGAGTGGGCAGTACACGGCCTCGACCCTCGTCAATGACAAGGACGCCCTGATCGGCGGCGGCCGATTCACCGATTGGGATAACGCGACGCAGGGGTATATCTCACTGCGTGCGGCGCTGGAGAGGTCTCGCAATCTGCCGGCGCTCTGGACGTACCTGGACGTCGGACCGCAGCGCGTCATCGAGTTCGCCCACCGGATCGGCGCCGTCGGCAACTTCGACGCCACCTCGCTGACGACGACGATCGGTTCCAGTGACATCCGGATGGTTGACCATGTCGCTGCCTATGCGGCCTTCGACAATGGCGGCCAGCGCGTCTATCCGCACCCGGTCCTGAAGGTTGTCGACGGCTCCGGCAAGACCCTGCCCGCCCTGCCGGAGATGCAGGCCGGCGGCCAAGTGATGCAGCCACAGCTCGCCTACCTGGTGACGAACATCCTCCACGGCGTGCCTGGGAAAGAGCTTGCGATGGACTCCTTCCCGGTCGCGGGCAAAACGGGCACCACCGACGGCTACACCTCGGCCTGGATGATGGGTTACACGCCCGACCTGGTGGTCGGCACATTCATGGCCCACATCGACCAGGGTGACGTCTGCAAGTCCGGATTCACGCAGTACGGCAGCGCGGGCGTCCAACCCTCCGGGTGGATCTGCCCCACCAAGGTGCTTTGGGGTGAGAGCGTCGGCCGAGAGATGTGGAAGCCCTTCCTGATGTCGTACTACTCGGGCACGCGCAGCTGGCCGGCGACCTGGAAGCAGCCGGACGGGATCGTGTCCCGGACCATCTGCAAGGTCGACGGCGGACTGGCCGACGACCGGACGCCGGCGGACCAGCGCTCCACCGAGATCTTCATCCGGGGGGCGGGGGAGCCCCGGCCGTGCGGCCTGAACGTGGCGCCCGGCGTGCCAACGCCGGCGCCGTCCCCATCGCCGATCCCATCTCCATCGCCGTCACCGTCCGCGCCTCCGTCGCCCTCGCCGTCGCCGGTGCCTTCGCCGTCGCCCAGTCCAACGCCCTCGGCGACGCCCTCCGTGCCGCTCACCCCGAAGCCATCGCCATCGCCTTCGCCGACCACCAGTCCGGCGCCCACATCATCGCCAACTCCCTGAACGCCCCCCCGCGGGGGCGCCTGCCAGGAATCGCCAACCTGGTCACG
>CAXMLP010000135.1:0-1901 GCA_964194225.1 uncultured bacterium
GATGTGTATAAGAGACAGATCCATAGGGGACTCGCTTGTGCGGGCCACCGGCGGCCACTGGGAGGTGGGCGAGACGGCGACCGGCGGCGCCCGGATGGCCGTCTGGTGGCCGGCCGCGCGGGGACCTCGGGAGCCGGAGCCGGCCCTCCCGCTGCCTAGCCGCGAAGCTGCGGCAGCGCGGGCGCCAGGCGCGCCGCGTAGTCCGGGTCGAGCTCCACGAAGGGACTTGCGGAGAAGTTGAGGATGGCGTGGTCGCAGCCCTCCTCCCGGTACACCGCAATTGCCGCCACTACCTCGTCGACGTTCCCCACAATCGCCGCCTCGGCCAGGTTGCCCCGGGCCAGGCGCCGGGCAACCGCCTCGGTTTCAGCCCCGCTGACCGGAAGCACCATCAGGCCGGCGCTGACGATCATTGAGCTGCGCGGCCGGCCGGCGGAGCTGAGCGCGTTGACCAGGAGGGAGAGCCGCTCCTCAAAGAGGGCGGGGTCGGCGGTATGCCAGGCAGTGTTCCAGCCGTCTGCCAGCCGGGCGGTGATGGCCAGCATCCGCGGCTGGGAAGCGGCCACCCAGGGACGGGACATCGGCATCCCGAAGACCTCGCCGTCGAGCAGCTGCTGGTAGGTGCCGCGATAGGTTGACCGGCCAGCTCCGACGAGCCGGGTCAGCACCTCCATGTGCTCCTCGAACCGACTGACGCGGTGGTCGTATGGGAAGCCGTAGGCGTCGAATTCGGGCTGGTGCCAGCCCGAGCCCATGCCCAGGATGAACCGCTCCTGCGACGCCTCCGCCAGCGCCTTCGCCTCGCGGGCCAGCTGGGCCGGCGGGCGGAAGGGGGCGCAGAGGACGAGCGTCCCCAGCTCGACCCGGCTGGTGCGCGCCGCGATCTGGCCGAGCAGGATAAGGGGGTCGGGGCCGGGGTCGACCACGTGGGTTCCCCGGTCGATGAAGATGTGGTCCATCACCCAGACCGAGTCGTAGCCGAGCTCCTCGGCCCTGACCGCGGAGTCGACCATCTGGGCCAGCGAGCGGCGCCGGTTGGTGAAATCGTTGGCGGCGATGGTGATGCCGACCTTCATGAGCCGAGATTAACCGCCTCCGCTAAAATGCCCCGGTCCCGCAATGAGCTCATTCCAAGATTCGCCGTCCTACCTGCTCACGTCGGAGTCGGTGACGGAAGGTCATCCCGACAAGGTTTGCGACCAGGTCTCGGACGCGATCCTCGACGCACTTCTCGCCCAGGACCCGGACGCCCGGGTCGCCTGCGAGACGGCCATCACCAAGGGCCTCTGCGTCGTCATCGGCGAGGTCACAACCACCGCTGACATCGACATCCAGAGGACGATCCGGGAAACCATCCGGGGCATCGGCTACGTCAGTGAGGAGCTCGGCTTCGACGCCGACCACGGGATGATCCAGGTCTACCTCAAAGAGCAGTCACCCGACATCGCCGCCGGCGTCAATCACTCGCTCGAGGAGCGCAGCGGCGATCTCGAGGACGACCCCTTCGAGCTGCAGGGTGCCGGCGACCAGGGAATGATGATCGGCTTCGCCTGCAACGAGACCGCGGAGCTGATGCCACTGACCATCTCGCTCGCCCACAAGCTGACCCAGCGCCTGGCCGCCGTTCGCAAGGACGGCACGCTGCCCTGGCTGCGGCCCGACGGCAAGTCGCAGGTGACCGTGGAGTACAGCCATGGCCGCCCGGTCCGGGTCGAGGCGGTGGTGATCTCCACCCACCACGATGCCAGGGTGACCAACGAGGAGATCGAGCGGGGCGTTCGCGAGCAGGTCATCGACAAGGTCATCCCGGCTGCACTGGTGGACCCCAAGACCAAGATCCTGGTCAACCCCAGCGGTCGCTTCGAGATCGGCGGCCCGACCGCCGACGCCGGGCTGACCGG
>CAXMLP010000136.1:0-3595 GCA_964194225.1 uncultured bacterium
GCGGACCAGCGCGCCGATCTCGGCGGCGGGCATCGGCACCTCGATCCGGCCGAAATTCTCGCGGTCGTCATAGCCGGGATGCGCCCCCACCTCGACGCCCAGCTCGCGGCAGCGCTTCACCGTGGCCAGGCTGACCAGCGCCGAGCCGGCATGGACTCCGCACGCCACATTGGCGCTGTCGATGTGAGGAAGGATCCCGGCGTCGTCGCCGACGCCCTCGCCAAGATCAGAGTTGATGTTGATCACGGAGCCAAGTGTCGCAACTTTGTCAGAGATGACCGAGACGCCGGTTTCATAAATTCAGCACAATGGGCCTGCTGCCGGTTCGAACCGACGCGGAGGGGAAGTTTTTAAATGACCAAGAGAATGTGGCTGCCGATCCTGGCGGCCTTCACGCTGACCATGGCCTGCGGCGGCGGAAGCGGGGATGCCGGCACCAGCCAGCCTTCCGGTTCCAACCTGGGCGAGATCAAGATCGGCGTGCTCGAGCCCCTTTCCGGCCCAAACGCCAGCCAGGGAAAGGACGTGCTGAACGGTGTCGAGCTGGCCAGGGACGTGCTCAACGGCAAGTACCCCGAGGTCAACATCCCCAAGCTCACGGTCGGCAAGATCACCCTGGTCTCAAGTGACACCCAGAGCAACCCCCAGATCGCGGCCAGCGAGGTCGATCGGCTGGTGCGCACTGAAAAGGTCGTCGCGATCGTCGGCACCTATCAGTCCGCGACCACCCTCACCGCCAGCGAGCGCGCCGAGCGCCTCGGCATTCCCACCGTCTGCGGCTCCTCGTCCTCGACCGCCCTCACCGAGCGCGGCCTGAAGTGGTTCTTCCGCGTCGGCCCGAGCGACAAGACCTTCGCCGAGACGTATTTCGACTGGCTCAAGTCGATACAGGCGCAGCACCCGGTCAAGAGGGCGGTGATCCTCCACACCAACGACCAATTCGGTAACGACGGCGCCAAGATCATCACCGAGGTCGCCGGCAAGAACGGCACCACGATCGTCGATGACATCTCCTTCCAGGGCAACGCCACCGACTTCACCTCGCAGGTTCAGAAGGTCCGCAGCGCCAACCCCGACGCCGTCTTCACCCTCGCCTTCACCAACGACGCGATCCTCTTTGTCAAAACCGCCGCGCAGCTCGGCTACACGCCGCCCGCCATCCTCGCCTTCGGCGCCGGCTGGATCGACCCCAAGTTCATAACCGCGCTCGGCCCGATGGCCAACTATTCGATCACGCGGGCCTCCTGGGCTTCCCAGTTCGGCGACAAGAACCCCACCGCCAAGGCGGTCGCGGCGCTCTACGAGAAGAACTACAACCAGCCGATGACCGAGAACTCCGCCCGCGAGTTCACTGCCATGATCACGACCGGTGAGGCGATCCAGCAGGCCGGCTCGACCGATCCGGAGAAGATCCGCACCGCGCTCCGGAACTACAAGCAGACCAAAACGATCATGCCCTGGAAGGGAATCAAGTTCGATGCGAACGGTCAGAACGAGCAGTCGGCCGGTGTGATCGAGCAGATGGTGAACGGCCGCTACGAGCTGCTCTGGCCGGCCGAGGCGGCGACCACCAAGCTGACCTGGCCGGCGCCTCCTCTTACCGGCCGCTGAGCGCTTGACCGAGCTCTCGCAGGCCGCGATCAGCGGCTTGTTGCTGGGTTCGATCTATGCCCTGGTGGCGGTCGGCCTGACGCTGATCTTCGGCGTCATGGACATCGTCAATTTCGCCCACGGCGACTTCCTGATGGCGGCGATGTACATCACCTTCTTCCTCTGGCTGTACGGCAGGTTGGATCCACTCGTGTCCATCCCCCTGGCGGCGGCCGGCATCGCCATCCTCGGGGTGGTCGTTTACGCGGTCCTGATCCGGCGCGTCCTGAAGGGTCCCGTGCTCTCGCAGATCATCGTCACATTCGGCCTCCTGGTCTTCATGCGCGGCATGGCCCAGGTGCTCTTCACAGCCAACACCCGAGGCATTCCCGACCCCCTGGTCGGCCCGGTCCGGCTCGTCTTCGGCGGGGTCGTGGCGGGCGGCGCGCAGCTGACGGCAGCGGTGGGCGCCATCCTCTGCACGGCACTGGTCTACCTGCTGCTCACCCGGACCGAGCTTGGCTCGGCGATCAACGCCGTCGCCGAGGATGCCGACGCGGCGCGCCTGATGGGGATCGACCCCAACCGGATCCACATGCTCACCTGGGCGGTTGCGGGAGCCAGCGTCGGCGTGGCCGGAGCGCTGCTGATGAATTTCTTCCCGGTCACGCCGGAGATCGGTGCCGGGTTCGGGCTGGTCGCCTTCGTGGTCGTTTCGATGGGCGGCTTCGGTTCCCTGCAGGGCGCCTTCCTGGCCGGCCTGGCGATGGGCGTGATCCAGGATGTGGTCGGCCTCTTTCAACCCGCCTACGGGTTCGCGGCCATCTTCGCGCTGTACCTGCTGATCGTCATGGTTCGCCCGCAGGGCTTCTTCGGAACACGCTAGCTTGAGGCCGGGATTCAGACGCTTCGCACCGGTGGCTGTGGTTGGCCTCCTGCTGCTGGTCTACCCCTTCCTTGTGAAGGACGCTTTCTGGCAGAACGTGGCGGTGCTGGCCCTGGTCAGCGCGTCGGCGGCGGCGGCCTGGAACCTGCTCGGCGGGTTCACCGGCCAGGTCTCATTCGGGCACTCCATCTTCTACGGGACCGGTGCTTACACGACCGGTTTTCTGCTCGTGCGCTTCGGCCTCTCGCCCTGGGTCGGAATGGCTGCCGGGTGCCTGCTGGCGGTTGTGCTGGGGGTCGTCATCGGCTTTCCCGTCTTTCGCCTGCGGAGCCACTACTTCTCCATCGCCACGATCGCGATGCAGCAGGTGATCTTCATCATCGTCGTCAACACCCCGGCCCTCGGGTCCGCGACCGGGATCGAGCTGCCGATCCGCGACGCATCGCTGGCAAACCTGCAGTTCTCCACCCGTGACCTGCTCCCCTACCACATGATCGCGCTCGCCCTGCTCGCCGTCTCCAGCCTGGCGATCTGGCTATTCATGCAGGGCAAGGCGGGAACCTACGTCCGTGCGATCCGCGACGACGAGGAGGTGGCGCGGGCGATGGGCGTCCCCGTCCGCCGCTACAAGCTCTACGCACTCGCCCTCTCGGCGGCGATCACGTCATTGGCGGGCAGCTATTACGGCATGTACTCGCTGTTCATCGATCCCAATGTCGTCCTCTCCCTGAACCTGTCAATCGCGATCGTCCTGATCGGCGTGCTCGGTGGTGCGGGCAGCCTGTGGGGCCCGCTGGTCGGGGCGTGGGTGCTGCAGATAATCCAGGAGGAGACGCGGGTCCGGCTGTCGGGAGCGGGGAATGCCTTCGACCTCGTCATCTACGGGCTCTTGGTGATGTTGATCGCGGTGGTTGAACCGGCCGGCCTGGTCGGCATCGGCCGGCGAATCGGGCGCCGCCTCCCGGCCCGGCTCCGGATGGGCAGCCGATGAGCCTGCTCAAGCTCACCGGGCTGACACGACGGTTCGGCGGGTTGGTGGCTGTGAATGAGGTCGACATCGAGATGGAGGCGGGCGACATGGTCGGCCTGATCGGTCCCAACGGGGCGGGCAAGACCACC
>CAXMLP010000137.1:0-5469 GCA_964194225.1 uncultured bacterium
GGCGTACAGCTATGGTTGTTGCAATTTCTGCGCGCAGCCGATCAGCGACGTCGCGTGCTACAACCAATCTGCATGCATCTGGTGTTGGACATGCTGTAACGGCCTATATCCTAACCACAAGTACCAATGTTGCGAAGGCTACTCGTCGGTAAGCTCAAATTGCAATGCTCCAGATTGCCTGGGTAACTGGTTGTGTTCATACGTGGTCGATCTGGGACGATCAGATTGCTGTTGCCGACCAGTCTAGCTTCGAAGGCCGCCTGGACAACCTGGGCAATCTTTCTCGCGTGGACAGGAGTCATTGTGGCGTGTTCAAGTACGCCATCGCGACTACCTGCTGCCTCATCTCAGATCTGTGACGTTACATTGCCGAATGGGAGCACGCCGCCGAGCGCCCAGCCCAGTCGAAATTTCTACGGTAACGGACAGCTGTGGACTGCCTTGGCTCCGGACGGCAACCTCCGTGCAAAGCGGTCGTTCATAACTTCGACCGGTGAGATTGCCATTAAGTTTCCTTGGTATCGCGCCGTGAGCGGCGAGCTTACGATCACGGGTCGACGACTAGATGGACCGGCCCCCCCTCTTCGCGCGCACATACCAGAGTATGGACCGACGGGCTTCCAGTCCACTGAGCTGATTTTCCCGAGATCAGGTTGCTGGCAGGTGTCGGCCAAAGCCGGTACCGGACGGCTTACGTTTGTGACCCTGGTTACGCTCGCACCTGAGCCTACGGTCGGTCTTACGTCTACAGACAATTCGCTCCGGATCGGCGCGCTACTCGGTGCCGACGCGCCGGGTGGGCCACTTTAGTGCGATTCCTGCCAGCCCGACCGGAAACTGGCCGGGCGGTGCAGCCTGTCTAGCTCGACGAGGGCCAACAGGATCGCGTCCTGGAATGCGTCCTCGGCCCCCGGGTCCGTAGCCCGATCATTTCCATTTGCTGGCACATTATCTGACCAAGGCGCGCTGCCGGTTAAGGCGGCAAACGGTATAGCCTGAGCGCCGCGGCCGAGGCACATCAGCTCGGAATCTGAGGGGTTCAGGAGCAGGGGTCGATGGACATCCTTGCCTTGGTGCCAGGAGAATGGGTTGGGTTGCCTTGTCTGGCCTGCCGATACCTATTTGAACGAGCCGCGCAGAAACAGTTGATTCAGCTCATCGGCAGCCATACCAATCTCCTCGATTGCCGTGATCTGGGCCGATGAAAGTCTCGCTCGCCGTAGCACCAACTTTTCGTCAGACGTGAGCGCCTTCACCTTGAAGGCCGGCCGGGGGCGATCGGGTCGGGTCGGCGGTCCGGCCTTGCGACGGCCGCGCATCGTCCACTGGTGAAATTGAATGCCCTCGGCTTGGAGCTCAGCACGCAACTCGCCGACGAGACGCCGTGCCTCTCGTAACCACCAACGATGAGCCACCTTGGCTACCGGCTGATAAGGATCCTTCCCAATCAGCCGGCGCGCCTGGCGCTCTGAGACACCGAGCGCTACCGCGATCCCGTAAGCGCCGGAGCCGAGCTCGTGGAGGCCGTTGGCGACAACAAGTCGATAGACGGCACGGTGCAGCTCGGGATTCACCTCAAGCGCACGCAGGAAAGGCACCACCTCGCCCTGTGCCCCAGGCATCCGGCTGAGCCTCGTCTTGACGCTCCTCCAGGCCGCCTCCACGTCTTGCACCACTGGCGCGCCAACCTGAACGATTGGCCGCTTGCGAACGAGTAGACCGCCACGGGATCGGGCGGAGATGTAGTAGGCGCCGTGTGGGCCACGAACGGCCTTGAGCCTCCCGCTCCGGATTCGGATCCGGAGCGTCTCCACGTGGCAGCCAAGCCTGTCGGCGACGTCGGACAGTTTGTGCAGTCGCATGTCAAATAGCCAACATGATCTCGAGTCATTCTCCCAGCTTCAAGGTCCCGGACGCGAACTGACCACAGTTGTTATTAGTAGAAGCAGTAGAGCTTGTTGCGACGCCCTCGGCATCAGACGGCCCGGGGCCCTCGGCGCAGAGCCGAGCGGTCAGAGAGGGGTCGGCCGAAGGCGATTTCAAGGTCAAGGCGCCGACCGCCTGTCGCCGCCACCGAGATGAGGTTCATTGGGAGAGGGGTCAGAGTCTGCCCCCCGACAATCCGGTACCTGTCGCCGCGGAGGGCGCTCGGAGGGCGCTCAGCGGGCGGGATCGCGGATGCCAGGATGGCGGACTCAATCGCAACTCCGACGGCGGCGGTTGAGCTAGGGCAACCCCATCCATCAGGCGCAAGTGCCCGATGACGCCCCCCAATTCTCAGCCGCTTGGAGGTGGGCAGGAGTGGAGCTTCGACCAAGACTCGGACTTCGCTTCTGGGCCTTCGCCTCGTCCTGCGCTTCAGGAAGCGAAGAGCGAGACGATGGGATCTGGAATTGAAAGTGCCACGCCAGCCGGGCCAGGACGGTCTCTCATTCCAACTCATCCGATCATCCTGCGAGACCTCCCACCTCACTCAGACTCTCATCCGACACAAACCCAGCTCAGCCGTCTGCACCGCACGCTCAACCAGCGCGACCTCGTAATCCTCCAAGCCCTCTACGACTACCGCTACCTGAACACGCTCCAGGTCCAAGAGCTCTTCTTCCCAAGCCTCCGCTCCTGCCAGATGCGCCTCCAGGTCCTCCACCACCAGGGCCTGCTCTACAGCTGGAAAGTCATCGAGACTCCCGGCGTCCGGCGCCGTCACTCCCTGCTCTTGATCTCAGCACGCGGCGCACGTGTGCTCGCCAACTGGCATGGCGAGGACCCCCGCGCCTATGTCGAGCGCAGCCACGACGCCCGTGACCACTGCTGGCACGCGACCCACGACCTGGAGGCCAACCAGTTCTTCGTCTCTCTGGCAGCTCAGAGCCGCCCGCGGCCGGATGAGGGGCTGCTGATCTGGTTCGGTGAGGAGCAGGTCCGAGCCGAGCGCCGGCAGGCGGCCCACGAGGACAAGCGGCCGATTCCTACTCCGGACGGAACTGGGATCTACATGGTGTCGGAAGCCCAGATCATCTTTGACCTGGAGTGGGATCGAGCCACCGAATCGTTGGCTCGGGTACGCGGGAAGATCCGCTCCTATGTCGGCTACTTCGAGCACTACCGGGGCGCCGACCTGCACCACGTCCTCTTCGTGGTTCCCACCGACGACCGGGAGGACAAGCTCCAATACACGATCTGGCGCGAGCGGCCCTGGCTCCAGAGCAAGGAATGCTGCAGCTTCTGGACCACCACTGCCTACCGGCTGCGGCTATGGGGTCCACTGGGCGCGATCTGGCTCCGGGCTGACATTCAGGCTACGGAGCCGCCGGCTCCGAGCGTGACCAAGCTGCGGATGCGGACCGCCTTCAACCAGCTACCGCCCATCCGGCCCGATGAGCGCCCGATCGCCGACTGCATCGGCAAGCCCGCTTGGTGGGAACGAAGGCCGGGCGGAGGCCAGGTAGCATGACCCCGAGGCGAAGCAAGCAGCCGGAAAGACCGCCGGGCAGTATGGCGGTCAGCGATCTTCAATTTTCAGAACATGAAGCCGGACTCGCCCGGCGGGATCGGGACCTTTTGTTGCGGTCCACGATCGATTTCTGGCAGCCGCTGTCAGCCGCCCCGCTGACCTGCGAGGATGCTCGCCAGATACTCGATAACATGACCGGCTTCTTCAACTTATTGATGAGGTGGGAGGCCGCGGCTGCGGCGGCCTCCGGCCCCAGTGCCGGCTGGGAAGAGGCTGCTTGAGTGTTGCTTCAGGACCGGCCCTGGGGAAGACAGCTGAAGGCCCTTACGATCAACCGATGAGAGAGCGGAGAATGTCCGAGCGCACAGGGTTCGTCCGTCCCCAGGCCGTCCTCTACGCCCGCGTCTCCTCAAAGGAACAGGAGAAGGAGGGCTTCTCCATCCCGGCCCAACTAAAGCTCCTCAGGAGCTATGCAGCCGATCAGAACCTGTCCGTCACCCGCGAGTTCGTCGACGTGGAGACTGCCAAACAGGCCGGTCGATCCAGCTTCGGGGAGATGCTCGCTTTCCTACGCCGGGCGCGGACGGTCAAGGTTCTGCTCGTCGAGAAGACCGATCGGCTCTACCGCAACATCAAGGACTGGGTTTCGATCGACGACTTGGACCTAGAGGTCCACTTCGTTAAGGAAGGCGTGCTGCTGTCGGTCGACTCGCGATCGTCCGAGAAGTTCATGCACGGTATCAAGGTTCTGATGGCCAAGAACTACATCGACAATCTCTCCGAAGAGACCCAGAAGGGCATGCGGGAGAAAGCCGAGCAAGGCCTCTACCCGTCCTGGGCACCGATCGGCTATCGCAACGTGGACGGGCCGAACGGTAAGCGAATCATCGAGCCTGATCCGGCCTATGGACCATTGGTCGCCAGGTTGTTCGAAGGTTATTCGAGCGGCCTGCTCAGTCTGAAGGACCTGACCAGCAAAGCCCGGTCTTGGGGTCTCACCTTCAGGACAGGCAATCCGATGACGATCTCGGTTGTTCACAAGATTCTGCGGAACCCGATCTATATGGGACGGTTCCGCTGGGCCGGCGTCGAGTACCAAGGCATCCACGAACCCTTAGTGCGTCGGGAGCTCTGGGAGACAGTCCAGGCGGTCATGGACGATCGGTTCGGCAGACGCAAGCGGGGCAGCAAGCACGACTTCGCCTTCGCAGGCCTGGTCTCATGCGGTCACTGCGGCTGCTCGATGGTCGGCGAGCTTAAGAAGAGTCGCTATGTCTACTACCACTGCACCGGCTACCGTCAGAAATGCCCCGAGCCTTACACGCGACAGGAAGTCCTCGAGTCGGAGTTCGGTCGCATCCTGCAAGAAATTTCTCTGGATGACACAACACTCGCCTGGATCGTCTCGGCCCTAAAGGACAGTCACGCGGACGAGCGCCGGTATCGGGACGATTCAATCCGCCGACTTCAAGCCGAGTTCGACCGGGTCCAGTCGAGGCTTGATGCGATGTACCTGGACAAGCTTGACGGTCGGATCGAGGCCACTTACTTCGATCGCAAAGCGGCGGAATGGAAACACGACCTGGACGCACTCGCCGCTTCGATCCGGGAGCATCAATCAGCCGATCGCAGCTACATGGAGGGTGGGATTAGGCTGCTCGAACTCGCCGCTCGTGCCCACCAGCTTTTTCTCTCCCAGCCGCCCAGCGAGAAGCGAAAGCTTCTCAACTTCGTCGTGGCGAACGCCTCTTGGAAGGGCGGACAACTAACCGCGACCCTGAGGCAGCCGTTTTCACTGATCTCGGATCTGGCTCCCCGCACTGAATCACAGTCGGCTGGGATGCCCCCGACAGACGAATTCGCAGGTTCGTCGATGGGGGTCATTTCGCCACTTTCGAACTGCCAAATTGAGGCCTCCGGCAATTCAAAAAGGGGCGTCCAACAGCCCGCCGGGTCGGAAAAAGCGAATTGGCTCCGGAGCACGGATTCGAACCGTGAACCTTGCGGTTAACAGC